>CAMYLL010000190.1 GCA_947259235.1 uncultured Pseudodesulfovibrio sp.
CGCCTGCCGGGCGCGAGTCCGGCCCCGTGCCCGATCCGTCCATGCCGGACGGTCGCAGCAAGAAGAAGAAGGGCAAGAAGGACCGTCGCGTGGTGGAGTTCTCCACCGGCGGCAAGCCTGACCGTGGCGGCCAGTTCAACGACGGCTTCCCCCAGGGACGCAAGGGTCGCAAAGGCCGCAAGGGTCAGAAGCAGATGATGCCCGACCAGAATCAGGCCCAGCCCATGAAGGCCGCCAAGCGCAAGATTCGCTTCGACGAGGCGATCAGGCTGGCCGACATGGCCAACCAAATGGGCGTCAAGGCCCAGGACCTGATCAAGGCCCTCTTCGGCATGGGCGTCATGGCGACCATCAACCAGGCGCTCGACCTCGACACCGCCTCCCTGCTCGCAGGCGAGTTCGGCTACGAGGTGGAGAACATCTCCTTTGACGAGCAGGAATTCCTGGTCCCCACCGAGGCCGACAAGGACGAGGATCTCATGCCGCGTCCGCCCGTGGTCACCATCATGGGCCATGTCGACCACGGCAAGACCTCACTGCTCGACGCCATCCGCCTCTCCAACGTCACCGACGGCGAGGCTGGCGGCATCACCCAGCACATAGGCGCATACCACGTGCAGACCAACCGCGGTGAGATCGTGTTCCTGGATACCCCGGGCCACGAAGCGTTCACCACCATGCGCATGCGCGGCGCCCAGGTGACGGACATCGTCATCCTCGTGGTCGCTGCGGACGACGGCGTCATGGAGCAGACCCGTGAGGCCATCAGCCACTCCAAGGCGGCTGGCGTGCCCATCGTGGTCGCGGTCAACAAGATAGACAAGGAAGGGGCCAACCCCGACAACGTCAAGCGCGAACTGGCCGAGCAGGGCCTCGTGCCCGAGGAATGGGGCGGCGATACCATCTTCGCCCATGTCTCTGCCAAACAGAAGACCGGCCTCGACGAGCTGCTCGAAATGGTGCTGCTCCAGGCGGAAGTGCTGGAGCTCAAGGCCAACCCGAACAAGCATGCCCGCGGCCATATCGTGGAGGCAAAGCTCGACAAGGGACGCGGCCCCGTCGGTACCATGCTCATCATCGAAGGTACCATCAACCAGGGTGACAGCTTCGTTTCCGGCATCCACTTCGGCAAGGTCCGGGCCATGTTCGACGACCAGGGCAAGAAGCTCAAGAGCGCCGGACCGGCCATGCCTGTCGAGATTCAGGGCTTTGACGGCCTGCCTCAGGCTGGCGACGAACTCTTCGTTGTAGACGACGAGAAAGTCGCACGCCGCATCGCCCAGTCGCGCGCCATGAAACAGCGCGAGAAGGTTTTGTCCTCCAAGTCCAAGGTGACCCTGGAGTCCTTCCTGGCCAGCCGCCCGAACGACGAGGCCCAGACCCTCAACCTCGTGCTCAAGGCCGATGTGCAGGGTTCACTTGAGGCCGTCACCGAGGCGCTCAACAAGCTCTCAACCGACGAGGTCAAGATCAACGTGGTGCACGGCGGCGCCGGCGCCATCACCGAATCCGACATCCTCCTGGCGGGTGCGTCCGAAGCCATCACCATCGGCTTCAACGTGCGTCCCAACCTGAAGGTCAAGGAGATCGCGGAGCATGAGGGCGTGGAAGTCCGCTTCTACGACATCATCTACAAGCTGGTGAACGAAGTGAAGGAAGCCATGAGCGGCATGCTCGCTCCGGACATCGAAGAGGTCTACCTCGGCCAGGCCGAAGTGCGCGAGACCTTCAGCGTGCCCAAGGTCGGTACTGTGGCAGGCTGCTTCGTGGCCGACGGCAAGATCATCCGCAACTGCAAGGCGCGTCTGCTGCGCGGCGGCGTGGTCATCTACACAGGCTCGGTCTCCTCGCTGCGTCGCATCAAGGACGACGTCAAGGAAGTATCCAAGGGCTTCGAATGCGGCATGGGCCTCGAAAAGTTCAACGACATCAAGGTCGGAGACGTTATCGAAGCCTTCGAGACCAAGGAAGTCGCCCGCACAATCGACTAAGTCAGCAATACCGGGCGGGCGATCCATTGCTTTATGGATCGCCCGCCTTATTATATTGGGCAGTACATGATCATTGGCGTCCTGACCCTCGAATTCAGGCTTCACGGCAACCGCTCCCTCAAAGAAAAACGGCGCGTTGCGCAAAGCCTCAAGCAGAAGCTGCGAAACACCTTCAATGTGGCCGTGGCCGAAGTGGAAGGCATGGACGCCCATCAGAAACTGGTGCTCGGCGTAGTGACAACCGCCAATGAAACTGCCAAGGTCGAAAGCCGACTGGCGAAAGCCCTGTCCATGGTAGAGGCCATCTCCCCGGCCGAACTAACCCGGTGCGGCACGGAAATTTTCAGCGACAGCGAATGAGGATATAGTAATGAAGGCATCAAGTTCCCGCCGAGCCGTCCGCATGGGCGACCAGATCATGCGCGAAGTCGCCACCCTGCTGGTGGAGGAAGCCCAGGACCCGCGTCTCCAGCTGGTCACCCTCTCGGGCGTGCGCATGAACGCCAACCTGCGCATCGCGGAAATATTCTACACGGTTTCCGGCGACAGCGAGCATCGCCAGCAGGTCCAGCAGGGGCTGGAGAAGGCCACCGGCTTCCTGCGCTCCAACGTGGGCAAGCGGCTCAAGCTTCAGTTCACTCCAGAACTCCGCTTTGTTTTTGACGATTTTCTTGAGGACGTGGTGTATGCCAAGCCCGATGCATCGCATTAGCGACATCCTCACGGACCAGGACGACTTTCTGGTCGCGGCCCACTATAGTCCTGACGGTGACGCCATCGGCTCCATCTGCGCCATGGGGCACATCCTTGCCCGCCTTGGCAAGCGGTACACTCTCTACAGCCCCTCCGGACTGCCAGCCAGCTATGATTTCCTGACCACACCCGCTCCCATACGGACGACTCTGCCGCAGACTCTGCCGCAGTGGACCATCGTTCTCGACTGCGGAGCGGCGGAGCGCATGGGGGCCGACCTGCTCAACCGCACCGGCGAGACAACGGTGGTCAACATCGACCACCACCTGGGCAACGGCGACTTCGGCACCGAAAACTGGGTGGCCGTGGACCAGCCCGCGGTCGGCGCCATGGTGACCCTGCTGGCCAAACACCTCGACATCCCCCTGACCGGTCCGCTGGCCGAGTGCCTCTACCTGGCCATTGCCACAGACACGGGCTACTTCACCTACGGCTCCACCACGCCGGAATCCCTGGAGCTGACCGCCGAGATGTTGCGCGGCGGCCTCGACATAGCCCGCATGAACATGCTCATCAGCAAGCAGTGGACAGAGCAGCGGCTGCGGCTGTGGGCCGAGGTGATGAACGGCGTCACCCTTTTTGCCAATAAACAGGTGGCCGTCGGCATAATCACCCGGGAACTTTTTCAGCGCACCGGGACCGACTCCCAGGATGCTGAGAACCTGATCAACACCATCCGTCGGCTCAAGAGCGTGCGCGTGGCCGCCATCCTTCGCGAGGAAGATATCGATACGTACAAGTTCAGCCTGCGCTCATACGGGGACGACAACGTACAGGCCATTGCCAGCCGGTTTGGCGGCGGCGGCCACAAGAACGCCTCGGGCGGGACCATCACGTCTTCGCTCGCAGAAGCAATTGAAAACCTTGTACAAACCATCACCAGTTCCCTGGAGCTTGCCTAGATGGCACGAAGAAGAAAGAAGCGCAGTGCTGAGCAGCTCGACGGCCTGCTGGTGCTCAACAAGCCCAGCGGTCCGACCTCGACGGCCTGCCTGAACGACATCAAGTATCAGCTCCGGCAGCTCAAGATAGGCCACGCCGGAACCCTGGACCCCCTGGCCCAAGGCGTGCTATTGGTACTGCTCGGACACGGCACCAAGCTGGCCACGTATCTCAGCGGCGCGACCAAGACCTACCAGGGAACCCTCAAGCTCGGCGTTGCGACAGATACATACGACATTCAAGGAGAAATAGTCTCTGAGGCGGAAGTGACGGCCACCGCCGAAGATGTCGAAAATGAAATTTTGCATTGGAAAGAGTTGACAGAACAGGAAGTTCCTGCCTATTCCGCTGCCAAACACGAGGGCAAGCCGCTCTACGCCATGGCCCGCGAGGGCCTGGCCACACCGGTCAAGACAAAGCCCATTGTTATTTCTCATGTGGAAGTGCTGGACGTACGAATGCCGGAAGCGGTGTTCAGGGTCAGTTGTTCTGCGGGCACATACATACGCTCCCTGGTCCACAGCTTGGGGATGCGAATGGGGTGCGGCGCGGTGCTGACCAGCCTGACCCGTGAGCAGAGCGAGCCCTTCGGGCTTGATGCTGCTCATGACCTCAAGGACGTCCTGGAGAATCCGGAGTCATTCCCGGACAAGGTGATCCCCCTGCGGGACACCCTGCCCCACTGGCCCCGGTTCAAGTTGACCGCACCGCTCGCCGGACTCGTGAAGAACGGGGCCTGGCTGCCGGTCAATGACGAACCGGGAGAGATCCTGGTGGGTGAACTCGGTGATCGGGCGTTTCTGCTCGACGAAGAGGGAGCCCCCCTGGCCCTGGTGGAAGTGCAGCTTCAGGACGCAAAGCCCAAATGGGCGATTCTCAGAGGACTCTGGGGACAGGACTGAACCGCGAGCCGATTGTACGAAAGGCTTTTGATACGAAACACTCAATCGAGGAGGATATCGCTGTGGTCATGAATGCCGAAGAAAAGCAGAAGATTATTGACGAGTACAAGACCTGTGAAACCGACACCGGGTCCCCCGAGGTCCAGGTTGCGCTGCTGACCGCACGCATCCTGTACCTGACCGATCACTTCAAGACCCACAAGAAGGATTTCCACTCCCGCACCGGCCTGCTGAAGATGGTCGGCCAGCGCCGGAAGCTGCTGAAATACCTTCAGAACAAAGACGTGCAGCGTTACCGCGACCTTATCGGCCGCCTTGGTCTGCGCAAGTAGTTCTTTAAAAAGCTGATGTCGGGGGAGGCGAAAGCCTCCCCCTGTAGTTATCACTTTCTGCGGCGGAGCCGACTTTTTCAGCTCCGCCCACCCCCTTCATGCGATGTTTAGTTGGCTGCGGAAGGCGTTTTTGGGCACAAATTTCTTGCCCCGAACTCCAAAAGCTCCTCCCCAAGCCGGCTAACCCTAAGAGAGGGTAAATCGCAGGAAGTGGTCCACCTATTACCTCATAAAAAGGTAGGATTCACTATGCTGAAACCATTTGATGCCACGAGCCTGACCACACGCGTCGGCGACATTGACATCACCATCGAAACCGGAAAATTCGCCCGACAGGCCAGCGGCGCCGTGACTATCAAGTCCGGCGGTACCGAGATCCTGGTCACGGCCACCACCCAGCCCCTGGAAATTGACCGGGGCTTCTTCCCCCTGACCTGCAACTATCAGGAAATGGCGTATGCGGCTGGCCGCGTGCCGGGCAACTACTTCCGTCGCGAAGTGGGCCGCCCGTCCGAGCGCGAGACCCTGGTCTCCCGCCTCATCGACCGCCCCATCCGCCCGCTCTTCGCCAAGGGTTTCGGCGACGAGGTCCAGATCATCGCCACGGTCCTCTCGGCCGACAAGCACGTCAACCCCGACGTTCTGGCCCTGACCGGCGCCTCTGCGGCCGTCCTTCTCTCCAAGATGCCTTTCCTCGGCCCCATCGTCGGAGCCCGTGTCGGCTACGTCAACAACGAGTTCGTTCTCTTCCCGACCTACAAGGGCATGAACGAGGACTCCTCCCTCAACCTGGTCTTTGCCGCCACGCGCGACGCAATGGTCATGGTTGAAGGCGGCGGCAACTTCGTCAGCGAAGACTTGGTGGCCGACGCCCTGGCCTGGGGTCACGAGCAG
>CAMYLL010000191.1 GCA_947259235.1 uncultured Pseudodesulfovibrio sp.
GCCGGTAACGTTGCCCACGGCCGCAAAGAGATATGCCTTGAGATACTTGAACAACACCATGAAGGCGACGGCGGACAAAATGAACATGAGCAGCCTTCCGATGGTCCCCTTTCCGTCGTTGACCCTTCGACGCAACGCATACATTGCACTAAGCAGGACAACCACGGCCAGGGTGAAGAAGACCTCGTTCAGGGCCAGAAAGCCTATGGAAAAGAGCGTACACGCCCACTGCGCAGCCCGGGGGCTTTTGCGATGGGCCGCCATGCAAAAGAGCAGGAGCAGAACGCCTGAGGCCGCCATGATGCGCACCTGGGCGGGAGAAAGGAGCGACAGAGTGGTGATCTGGGTGTACTTGACCACCTCAAGGTCCATCCCGCGTAACGTCGCCGCGTCCTCCATGGGATAGATCCGCACCACGCTCTCCTCTCCGGTCGGCGTGAGGATGATCTGACTGCTCCACCCTTCCGGCGACCGGCTTCCGCGATAGGCGAGGCCGCTCCCGGCGGTGATGATCCCTGGCCCGACAGGGTACTCCCTGCCGCCGATTTCAAAGCGTATGGGTGCGTCGCTGACAATCTTCAGCCGGATCTTCGGATACACGCCATCCGAATGCAGGGTAAGCCCGAGGGGCGCATCGGCCCTGACGACGACGGGCAGGTCCGCAGACGCCTCATGCCTGACCATTTGGGGCTTTGGAGCCATGAACAGCACCACCCCGAGGGCAACCAGCAGGGCGCAGGTCACCAGCGAGGCATGCTGGCTGGAATTGAGACGCGAAAGAGGGGACATTGCCGGATTGACAGCGCTCTAGCTGTACTTTTCCACAATCACCGCCATGGAGCGGACCGTGTCAAACATTTCCAGGGACACCTCGAATACGGGAATCCTGGTCCCGAACTCCTGTTCCAGGAGGATCATCAGCCTGAGGACGTCCATGGAATCAAGCACCTTTGCGGAAAAAATCGGCGCATCAAGCTCCATGTTCACCAATCCGAACTCGTCGGACAACAGTTGCGTGATCCGCTCTTCCCTTGTCGTCATTGTGTCTCTCCGTGGCTGGTTGGCTGCCCTCCGCGAGGGCACGCGTCAAAAACTGTTTTCAATGCATCAAAAAAAGACGGCAGAAAGACATCACGCCCGCTTGAGAGCAGATGTACCGAGTCATAGAAATCCGTGGCTTCATATTTATCCGGCTCATTAAAGGAGACATACGGCACACCGCTCGACTTCACTCTCTGGTGAAAGGCCGTGTCGAACCGGGCCGACTCCGCCTGGCCGCCGGACTCCTGCAGACGGGTCAGCCACTGCTTCACCGCCGGGTCGTCGTGTTCCCGGGGCGACCACCCGGGCATGCCCGAGGGAAAACCGGCGTTGTGCGGCATTTCAAAAAGGACCAGGCATCCGCCCCTATCCGCGACATAATCGCGGATGACGCCCAGGACGTCGAGGTCCGAGACCGGCTCGCCCTTGGCCCTCTCCTCGCTCAGGCCCGGCTCCGTACCCTGCGGGGCGGGACGCGGCAGCATTCGGGCGACGTGCAGACTCGGGGCATTCTTGTATCTTGTCTCTGTCAGGAGCTTGTCATAGGGCCTGAATGCACGCGTGGCCAGGACGATCAGCTCCCGGCAAATCCGGGCGGTCCGTTCCGTATCCCTGATGTCGAACCCGCGGTCCCGCATGGCGCGCAAGGCTGCGGACGGATCGAGGAACAGGCGGGAAGCCCCCATCAGGGGCGCCTTGTCGCGCAACCGCGAGGGACTCGCCTGAATGAACACAACCGTCCGACCATCCACGGGAAGATGCGTCAGCAGGATGAAGGAATCAAGCAGCGACTGCCCCGAAAAACCGGCCTCCAGCACCTGCACCCGGCCAAGAGCCGCATCCGCCATTCGCTGAAGTTCTCCGGCGGGGGGAAACCCCTGAACCACCTGGGAACCGCCGAAAACATAAACCCGCCTGGCAGAACCGGTCTCACCGTCAACATTCAGGACGCGCCACTGGATGCGGGTGTATGTATTGCCGAAGAAAGCGGCTGGCAGGCTCTTGAGTATCGCCGAAGGAAAGGCAATCAGCACCGCCGCGAACAACGCCGCGAAGACCAACCCGCCAAACACCGGCCAGGCCCTGATCTTTGTTGCCGATTCATATATTTCTTTCAACACGAGGGGCGATCATCCCAGAAGTTTTGATAAAAACAAGCGTTTCTCAAGATGCCGTGAAAACACACTATTGATTGTCGTCGACGCCGCCAGCATACCCGCCGCCCTCGCCGTACGCATTATAGACCGGCTCCGGCAGAGCCACCTGCGCCTTGCCTGCGGCAACGATCCGAGCCGCCCGGCAGAATTCGGCCACTCCGGCGGCCCCGGAATCCATGAGCGCGCCTTTGTATTCAAACAGTTCAATGGGCTTGTGCGCCACGGTGTTGTGCCTGATGTAGGAAACCATCACCTTGAGGGAGTGGATGGGGTTAATGGTCGCGCCGAAGTCATGGTAGCAAAGTCCGGCAAAAAGCGTGTTGCTCAGTTCGTAGTTGTTGCGCCGGATGGAGCGCATGCGCTCGGTGAAGACCTGATACCGCGTCACGAGGTCGGCTATGTCCGATGGATTGATCCCGCAGACGATGATCCCGTCCGCGCCTGCCAGCAGTGTGCGGGCGGTTTCAAGGTAGTCGTCCGGGTCTCTGATGATGCATTGCGGATGCTCGCACCGTGTGTCCCCGTCCTTGGGACAGGCTTTGCACCCGAGGCAGCGATAGATGTCGTGCTCCACAAGATTGATGGCCGTGAACTCGATACCGTCGGTCGTTTCCCTGGCTTCGGCAATGAGGCTGTCTATATGCGCCTTGAGTTTCCCGTCCCGGGTATCCATCGCCAACAAGAACACGATGTTGGCCTTGGGCTTGACTGCAACCTCGAGCCCGGCGGCCACAATGTGGGAGACCTGGGCAACCCGCTCACCCGTCCCGAAGGTGGTGGCCAGTCCCCAGTCATCGTCCGTGACCATTCCGAGGTCACCGCCCACCGCTGTCCCGCCGTATTGCGAGGTGGGCATGCCGTTGCCTACGCCGAAGGTCCCCTGATGCAGCATCTCGTACATGCTGAATATGTTGCAGGTCTCCTGACCGCCGTTGCGCTTGGCACCAACAGACACCACGCCAAAGGTCTTATCCCGCACGCGCTCCCGCACCGCGGCGAGCTGCAGGAACTTGTTGGCAACCGAAGACCGGTCTCCGAAATAGACGGGCGTGGCCAGGACGACCCCCTGGCTTTTCCCCAGGGAATCCAGCAGCTCGCCAAGGGCTTCCTCATCAATATCGAGAGTATCCAAGTGGGAGATGACGTTGTCATCCCCTTGCAAATCGGACAGGCGACGATCCTTGCGGGGAAAGAGGTGGCATAGCGGTATGTAGTCTATCTCCGCCCCGCACATCCGGGCTCCGGCCAGGGCCGCCCCCGCCAGGATTTCGGAATTGCAAAGCGACGTGCTCAGGAGTTGTTTTCGCACCAACTCCTGATATCTGTTGCTGTCCGTGGCCTCGGAAGCCATTCCGAGAATCAGTTCGCGATTGCTGAACTTCGCCCGAATGCTTCCGCCCAAGGCTAGTACTTTATTCATATTCAAACCTAAGAGCAATGATTTCACAGCCCGGAAGGTCCCCGGACAGTTCATCGTTCGTTGACTGACCTCCCCGACGCAGAGAGAAGGAAACACTTCCCCTCCACTGCCCTCACCGGGAGTTCTCCCCTTTCGGGCTCAGGCAGTCTTCGCTTTTCTCAGCCACTTTTGCAAGTTCGTATTACCCGACAACCGTAGGACTGTCCCCGAAAGGGAACATACTCAGGGGCACGCGGCAACGGGATTACTTGCCCCGGCGATCATGTACACGCCGCCAGCAACTCAAACAGCCCGGTTGTTTGTACGCCATGGCATTATGTTCGACGCAGGAACCATCACCTTGAGAGGACGGACAATGTCGCGATCTTTATGCTGGCAAAAACCGGCGCCAGAGGGGTGTCCTATACACGGCATGGGCTGGATGGTTCAGCGATGGACATTCAATTGGAATAGAGCGGGAAGGGCTGGTTGAATCAATCTAATAGGCTCAACAAGTCGCACGCCATGAATAAAAGAGGGGCTGATAGCGATTATGCAAAATTCCCTGGTCGGGCATAGTCGCAGTAGGCTTTATCCCTTTTTGAAGACCCACTCTCCGCACGCTGTTCCAAGCAAGCCGACACCCGGTTTCGTGTTGCGGCTCAACATGAGTGAAAAACCACGGTCGGCCATAAATGCTTGCAGTTCCTCATCGGCAACACTTTGGTAAGGATAGCCCCCGAGCCAGTCACGGATATCCGTGAAAAAGTTCATTCCTCGCCTCGACTCGTATTCAGAGATGTATTTGAATGGGTTCTCTGCAGAGAGAAGCCTTCTCATAAAGACCAACGAAATCATCGCGGCGTCAAGAATAGGCCTCAAGGTCTTGTATCTGCTATATATTTCCTTTTCCTTCTTCCAAAGCTCACAGAAAGGGGTTTTTACATACAGAGCCAACACAAAGATACTGTCTTTCTTGCAATAAGCCGATGCGTTTTCTATGGCCTTCCACATGTCGCCGGTGTGATGCAACACGCCATATGAGTAAACCACATCAAACTGTGCTGCTGGCGTCAAAGTTGTAAGTATATCTCCTTGCGTTGCTTCCCACTGCTTATTGGGAACATATTTTGACAAGAGAGCATTGGTGGATTTGACACTCATAGGGTCATAATCAAAGGCCGTCACTGTCGACGCCCCCAGATTGAACGCCGCAAGGCTATGCAAACCAGACCCGGAACCAATATCAATGAAGGTTTTCCCTGTAAGATCACCCGCGAGTTGTTTGAGCTCATTTGTTGCACTGTCGATCTTAGTCTGATCGAGTTTGCTCAGAAAATCATACCAGTTGTTACCAAAGTCATATCGGGTGTCTTTCATACGGAGATTTTTAGATCACTTTTAATGAAGATTCAAATACAAACCGATGGCCCCGAGATGAGTCGTTGTGACGGCATGTCCATGTCACCTGGACCGGAGCGACGTTCATTTCAAGAGACGTTGCTCATTAGCGTGCACGGCACAACTTGGCCAAAGGTAAACCCACTTCAGTCTGCTTGAATAGGTCCGGGATAGAGCTGGTGCGTCAACGGGACTATATAATCTCCTGCTATCTCAGGGCATGAAAATGCAACATTTCAGGACAGTTGCTTGTCGGAAGGATTATATTTCGCGAAAAGTGCGAATACGCTCAATCATGTCCAAAACCCCGCCCACAGCTGAGATTGCAATCATTTGAGAAAAGAAGAGCAGTCCTACGGCCACGCCTAGCTCCGGCGGTTGCCCATACAAATTAAAGACGTAGGCGTATGCCCCCTCCCTGACACCAATGCCGGCTTGGCTAATGGGCAAAAGCTGAATGAGCAGAGGGGGTTCATTAAAGACTAGCTCGAGAGACAAGGGAGGGATTAGGTTCAAAAATGATGGAATTGAAAACGGTTTGATTGCCAGACGTGAAAATGCTGCTTCCTTAAATTGTCAAAACTGATTTCCAAAAATTTGGATACGCTTTCTCTCTATTGATGGATATGAAGCACGGAACCGGATCAGTTCCAGGCATTTTTTCCCAGGCAAGGCGCCCGCAGCTATTTGAAATGCAATGAATTCATTGTGTTTTCCAGCGTGGTCCAGCACGAAGCGCTGAAACGGCAGTTTTCGATGCCGAAATCCATGCGAATGATAAGTATGGCTTTTCCCATAACAGA
>CAMYLL010000192.1 GCA_947259235.1 uncultured Pseudodesulfovibrio sp.
CCACACACCCTCGGGGGCATCGGGAGCCTTGTTCACCGTGGCCCAGACCACGTCGCCCTTCTTGAGCACTGCACGCGCATCCGTCGGGTTCGGGACGTCCTCGTGGCTCTTCTTCTCGTTGGGCTCGCGCACCCACCACATGGCGTTCAGAGGGATTATTCCCTGATATTTCCCGAAGCGGACAGTGGCCCTGTCCTTGTCAACCCGGGCCACCCACGCCTTAAAGGGCGTGTCCTTTTCCATGATGTTCCCGGTACCCTGAGGACCTTCGTCCAGGACACGGCTCACATCGCCGGCGTTGACATTCTCGACGGGACCAAGCCAGCCGCGCCGCTGGGCCGAGTCGAGCAGTCCACGCCGCAGTGCCTTCTCCGCCGCATCCTGGTGCTTGAGGTCGCAGGGAGTGGTCACGGTCATGCCCGCAGTATAGACGGCCTCTTCGCCGTACTGATCAACAAGCCAGCGGCGAACTTCTTCCAGATAGTACGCGCCGACACCCCAAGACGGATCGGGCATGCTTTCAAGCTCAATCTCCTCGGCAAGGGCCTCCTGGTACTGATCTCTTGTGATCCAGTTCAGGGCATACATCTGTTCGAGGACGTACCGCTGGCGCTGCTTGGCCTGACCAAAATTCTTATATGGATTGTAGCGGCTTGGAGCCTGCGGGAGCCCGGCCAGCATGGCCGCCTGGGCCACGCTCAACTCGCTGGCGTGCTTTGCGAAATAGGTCCTGGCCGCCGCCTCGACGCCATAGGAGTGCGCACCGAGAAATATCTGATTGAGATAGATGGTAAGGATTTCTTCCTTGGTCAGGTAGTTCTCCAGCCGATAGGCGAGAAAGGCTTCCTTAAGCTTGCGACTGTAGCTGCGCTCCGGCGTCAGGAGCAGGCGCTTGATGATCTGCTGGGTGATGGTGGAACCGCCCTGCTTGGTTCGGCCTGCCCGAATATTGGCTGCAAAGGCGCGAACGATGGCCGTCATGTCCACGCCGTCGTGCTGGTAAAAGCAGGCGTCCTCAGCGGCCAGAAATGCCTTGGGAACCCAGGGGCTCATCTGGTCCAGGGTCACCAAAAAACGCTTTTCCTTGTAAAAATAGCCCAGCACCTGATTGTCCTTGGCATAGACCGTGGTCACCAGGGGCGGATTGTAGTCGGTTATCTTCTTGAAGCCGGGCAGATCCTTGGACGCCCACTGATACAGGCCAACGGCCCCGCCGATACCCGCGACCAGGCATATAACGAACACGATGAGCAGAATCTTGAGAACTTTCATGTATCTAAAAACCTTTTTTGACCTTGCACGCGCCCCGCGTGGGCGGGAGTCCCCAGGCCAGCCGGAGCCTCCCGTAGAGGTCCAGGACTGCGGGTTTGTTCGTGCCGAGGCATTTGAGTATTCTTGTCAGCGTTTTTTCCTCACGCCGCGCGAGGCAGGTGGGGGAATCGAAAAAAGTCACCTCTCGGCCAACCACCCAGAGGGGATAGAGCCGACAGTAATAGGGGCGCGCCTCGCAGGGAATCTCACACCCCTCGGGACCGAGGAAGCGGCACGCTCCCATGCTATCCACCGTCAGTCGATAATGCTCTCCCTTGGCCGGGAAAAGCTCGCACACAAGGTCTTCCTCGCCGGGGAAAAGGCGGCAGACGTTGTCCACAAAGGCGGCGGAATTGGATGCCAGTACAAAACCGCCGGTGAAAGGCACATGATCACGGACACGGTCCTTCTCCATCTGGGACACGGGGAAGCAAAACTCCTCCTGCCCCGGAACCATACGACAGCAGGTGGGGCCGAGAAGGGAGCACCGCCTGCAAACATCCGCATCGCTGGTCCGGTTCGAACTCATGACTGCTCCGCCTCTATCGGGCGTTCCCCGTTCCAACCCCGCCGGAAAAGCGCAACGCGCCCTTACCAAGGAGGTCGTGCAGGTGAACCATGCCAGCCAGGACGCCGTCCTCGCGCACAACGGGCAGAACGGTGATCTCGCTTTGTTCCATAAGGTCGAGCACCCGGGCCGAGGATTCGCCGACCACCGCGCGACGAGGCGAAGCGGTCATGACGGAGGCGACTGGCCGTTCCATGTCCAGCCCGTCTGCGCAGACCAGCCGACGGACATCGCCATCAGTGAAAACGCCCTTGAGTATCACGCCGGGGTCCACTATGGCCACAAGGCCGAGGCCGCCTGAATTGAGAACGGACACAGCCTCCCTGACGGACACGGAATCGTCCACCACAGGCAGACCGGAGGTGTGCATGAGCTGGTCAACGCACATGGCCAGCCGCTGACCAAGGGAACCGCCCGGATGAAATTTGCGAAAATCGTCCTTGTCAAAGGCCTTCCACTCCATGAGACAGACGGCCAAAGCGTCGCCCACAGCCAGCTGGGCAGTCGTGCTGGATGTTGGAGCCAGGCCCATGCGGCATGCCTCACGCGGAACCTTGACCTCGATGGTGATGTCGGCAAGCTCGGCCATGGCCGAGGCGGTGTTTCCGGTCATGGCGATGACCGTGGCGCCCAGGGAGCGCAGTGTGGGGATGATGGCGTTGACTTCGTCGCTGCCGCCGGAATTGGAGAGGGCGAGAACGACATCCTCGCTACGGATCATGCCCATATCCCCGTGCGCGCCCTCCACCGGATGCAGGAAAAACGACGGAGTACCGGTGCTCGACAAGGTGGCCGCGATCTTGCGCCCCACCAGCCCGGATTTGCCTATGCCGGTGATGACCACCCGGCCACGACATTCGGCCATGGCGGTCAGCGCGCTGACAAATTCCTCGCCGAGCTGATCGCCCGCCGCTCGCAATCCCTCGATCTCAATGTCGAGCACTTCACGTGCGAGGACCAGCCAATCGGTTCTGCCGGACGTGCATGTCATGGAAAAACTCCCGTTAACAGAATTCCTTGATGATTCCGGGGTTAGCCTCAAGGCAGTCCTTGCCCATCCTGTCGGACAGAGGGATGGGATAATTGCCGTCAAAGCAGGCCAGGCACCACGAATCGTTATCGGTGACCGAATCGATCAGGCCGGGGATGGTCAGATAGTGCAGGGAATCAAGCCCCATGAACCGGGCTATGTCATCCGAGGAGTGGTTGGCGGCGATCAGCTCGCCCTTGGACGAGAAGTCGATGCCGTAAAAGCAGGGGAACTTGATGGCCGGGCAGCTGACCCGCAGATGAATCTCTCGCGCGCCCAGCTCCCGGAGCTTCTTGACCCTGGCCCGGATCGTGGTGCCGCGGACGATGGAGTCCTCGATGATAATGATCCGCTTGCCCTGGACCATGCTCTTGACCGGATTGAGCTTAACTCGCACCGAGAAGTCGCGCATGTCCTGAGAGGGCTGAATGAAGGTACGGCCCACGTAGTGGTTGCGGATCATGGCCAGCTCCAGCGGCAGGCCGGACTGCTGGGAATAGCCCACGGCCGCGTAGTTGCCCGAGTCAGGGAACGGCATGACGAAGTCCGCATCCACAGGGGCTTCCTTGGCCAGCATGATGCCCATGGCCTTGCGCCGTTCGTAGACCACGTCGCCGAAGATGTTGGAATCGGGGCGGGCAAAATAGATCAACTCGAAGATGCACTGCCGCTTTGGCTCCTTGTCGTTGAAGCGTATGGACGTCAGCTTGTTCTTCTCGATGGTCACGATCTCGCCTGGTTCCAACGGACGGATATACTCGGCCTCGATGAGATCAAAGGCGCAGGTCTCGCTGGCAAAGACGTAGCGGTCGCCCACCCGCCCCAGGCCCAGCGGCCTGACGCCGTTGGGGTCCTTGATGGCGATGAGCTTGTCATTGGCCAGGACCAGTATGGAATATGCACCGCGCACGCGAGAACACGCCTTGGCAATGGCGGCCTCGATGGTGTCGGTCTCATGCAGGTACTTGATTATCAGATGGGCGAAGACCTCGGTATCCATGGTGGTCTGAAAGATGGACCCGCCCTCTTCCAGCTCGGTGCGCAACTCGTAGGTGTTCACCAGATTGCCGTTATGGGCGACGGCCAGACGCAGATCACCGTGACGGACGATGAAAGGCTGCGCGTTGCGTATGAGGGAAGCGCCGGTGGTGGAGTATCGGATATGGCCCATGGCGATCTCGCCCTTGAGCTCCTTGCTCAGATGCCGCTCGTTGAAGACGTCGGCCACCAGCCCCATGCCATTCTGCTCGCGGATCTTCTCGCCGTCCCAGGTGACGATGCCCGCAGATTCCTGCCCGCGGTGCTGCAGGGCGTAAAGCCCGAAGTAAGTCATCCTGGCGGCCTCTTTATGGCCGTACACACCGAAAAGACCGCAATACTCTTTTTTCATGTCGTGTTCTCTGAAACGGCGTCTAGTCGCCGTAATACTTCTGGAGGCTCTCGACCTTCAGGCCGGTCTGCCGCAATTCGAGGATGGCCTGGGCTATTGCCCGGGCTCCCGACACCGTGGTGGTGTAGGGAATATTGTACAACAACGTGTTCTGCCGGATTATCTTGGCATCGCCCACGGTCTTCTTGCCCGAGGGGGTGTTGATGACCAGGTCTATCTCGCCGTTCTTGATGTGGTCGACCACATGGGGACGCTGGCCCTCGTGCACCTTGTTGACCTTGGTCACGGGAACGCCCTTTTCCGCAAAGTAATCCGCAGTGCCGCCAGTGGCCATGACCCGGAACCCCATGTCCGCGAAGTCCCTTGCGGCCAGCACGAGCTTTGACTTGTCCCAGTCGTTGACGGAGATGAAGACGGTTCCAGCCGAGGGCAGCTTCTGCCCAGCGGCGAGCTGGGCCTTCATGTAGGCCAGGCCAAAGCTCGGGTCGATGCCCATGACCTCGCCGGTGGAGCGCATCTCGGGTCCGAGCAGCACGTCCACGTTGGGGAAGCGGTTAAAGGGAAACACGGATTCCTTGACGGACACATGGCCCTTCTTGCGCATCTTCCACGGCTTGAGGTCCTTGAGCTTTTCTCCCAGCATGACACGGGTGGCCAGCTTGGCCAGGGGCACGCCGGTTGCCTTGGATACGAAGGGCACTGTCCGGGACGCACGCGGGTTGACCTCGATGATGAAAATCTCGCCGTCCTTGATGGCAAACTGAATGTTCATCAGTCCCACCACGCACAGCTCCCTGGCCATGGCCACGGTCTGGCGTTCGATCTCGCGGATCATCTCAGAGCTGAGACTGTAGGGAGGCAGGACCGACGCGGAATCGCCGGAATGAATGCCAGCCTCCTCGATATGCTCCATGACACCGCCGATGTAGACATCCTCGCCATCGGCCAGCGCATCCACATCCACCTCGATGGCGTATTCGAGGAATTTGTCGATGAGAGTCGGGTGCTCGGGGGAAACCCGGGCGGACTCGCGGAAGTAGGCCTCGAACTCGTCCATGGAATAGACGATGTCCATGCCCCGGCCGCCCAGGACATAGGAAGGCCGCAGCACCAGGGGAAACCCGAGGCCCTGGGCGATCTCCTTGGCCTCGACCATGCTCATGGCCGTGCCGTTTGCAGGCTGCTTGAGGTGCAGCTTGTTGAGAAACTGCTTGAACCGCTCGCGGTCCTCGGCCCGGTCGATGGCGTCGGGGCTGGTGCCGATCAGGGGCACGCCCGCGTTCATCAGCCTGATGGCCAGGTTGAGCGGGGTCTGCCCGCCGAACTGGACGATGACGCCGTCGGGCTTCTCGAAATCAATGATGTTCATGACGTCCTCGAAGGTCAGCGGCTCGAAGTAGAGCTTGTCCGAGGTGTCGTAATCGGTGGAGACGGTTTCCGGGTTGGAGTTGACCATGATCGACTGCACGCCCATTTC
>CAMYLL010000193.1 GCA_947259235.1 uncultured Pseudodesulfovibrio sp.
CGTCCGGCTGATGCTGGAGCGCCGCCGCAGGGTGCTCGGCTCCAAGCTGCGAACGCGGCTGGTCCTGGCCTTCATCTCCCTCTCGCTGATCCCCACGGCCCTGATCTACCTCGTCTCCGTCAAGTTCGTGCAGACCTCGGTGGACTACTGGTTCAAGGGGCAGGTGGAGGAGTCCATGGAGCAGGCCCTGGAGCTTGGACGCGCCTTCTACGGATCGGCCCAGGACCGGCTGGAGCGGCGCGGCGCGAATATGATCGCCGAGATCAAGAAGAGCGAGTTCGCCTGGGGCGGCAAGGCCATGGACAAGTACCTCAACGACAAGTTCGGCGAGTACGACCTGAGCCTCGTGGGCGTCATCAACCCCGAGGGCAACGAACAGAACACCCACGCCACGGCCCAGTGGAGCCAGGCATGGCCCGAGATCAAGGGCAAGATCGACTGGCAGAGCCTCAAGGCGGACCCGCGCTCGTGGACAACCATCATACCCAAGCCGGGCAGCGACCTCGTCCTGGGCGTCACGCCCGTTGACGAGGGGCGGTCGGGCTATCTCGTCATCGGCGAGACCGTGGGCCAGGGGCTCCTGCACCGGCTCGACCAGATCGTGCGCGGTCTGGACGAATACAAGAAGCTCAAGACGCGAAAATATCCATGGAAGATGAACCTGTACCTGACCATGGGGGTCATGGCCATGCTCATCATCCTCGGGGCCATCTGGTTCGGCTTCAGGCTGGCCAAGGAGCTTTCCGCCCCGGTCCAGGCCCTGGCCGCGGGCACGGAGCGCATCGCCCGGGGTGATCTTTCCGTGCGTCTGGAGGACAGGTCCGACGACGAGCTGGGGTTCCTGGTCCAGTCCTTCAACCGCATGGCCGAGGACCTGGAGCAGAGCCAGAAATCCGTCCAGCAGGCCAACGAACGGCTGGCCCAGCAGAACCAGGAGCTTGAGCGGCGCGGCCAGTACATCGAGGCCGTGCTCAACAACATCACCTCCGGCGTCATCTCCATGGACGCCGAAGGGCGCATCGGCACGGTCAACACCGCGGCCGAGCACATCCTGGGCGTGCCCGGCGCCATGCTCATAGGCAAGCTGCCCCACACCCTGCTCTCGGGCGACTTTGCCGACATGATGAAGGAGGCCCTGGCCCATGTCAGCGCCAATCCCGGAACCCTGTGGCAGCGGCAGATAGACCTGCCCGTGCGGAGCAGGACCATCAAGGCCCTGGTCAACGTCGTCTCCCTGCGCAACGTGGGCGGGCGCGAGGCGGGCCACGTGGTCGTGCTCGAAGACATCACCGAGTTGGAGAAGATCCAGCGGCTGGCCGCCTGGCGCGAGGTCGCCCGGCGCATCGCCCACGAGATCAAGAACCCCCTCACGCCCATCAAGCTCTCGGCCCAGCGCCTCCAGCGCAAATACGGCGAGCGCGTGGCCGAGAAGGTCTTCGACGACTGCACCGAGCTTATCGTCAAGCAGGTGGAGCGGTTGCAGAACATGGTCACCGAGTTCTCGGCCTATGCCAAGTGGCCCGAGGTCCAGCCCCGGCCCGATACCCTGGCCCCGGTCCTCGAAGAAGTCATGGCCATGTTCGAGAACACCCACCGCCGCATCGCCTGGGAGCTGGAATTCCTCACGCCCATCGACATCTTTGCCTTTGACCGCGAGGCCATCCGCAAGGTGCTCATCAATCTCTTCACCAACGCGGCTGAGGCCCTGCGCGGCCAGCGCACCGGGCAGGTCACGGTGCGCGCCGCCCACGACAAGGGCGCGGGCGTGGTCTCCATCACCGTGGCCGACAATGGTCCCGGCCTGCCCAAGGACTCCTCCCGCATGTTCGAGCCATACTACACCGAGAAAAAGGGCGGCACAGGCCTCGGCCTGACCATCGTCCGCTCCATCGTGGCCGACCATCGCGGCCAGGTGCGCGCCAAGCCCAACGCCCCCAAGGGAACCGTATTCATAGTCGAGCTCCCCGACTCCTAGCCGGGGGGTGCGCAAGGCGGCACGATAGCTTCGTTGCTGCGCTCCGGCCAAAGGGGACTGCGCATCGGGCTTGGCCGTGCCTTGCGCCTTGCTTTCTCCTTTCCCTCTTCCGGCAACGCACACGCCGCGGGTTGATGTCCGAGCCTCAAAAAAACGGCATCGCGTTGTGGCGCAAAGGAATGAGGCGTGGTAGTCTCGGGGTGATCATGGCGGATGGTTCGGATCAGATCCGGGAGGCACGAGATGAGAGCAATCATAGCCGGGGGAACCGGCTTCATAGGACAGGCGCTGGTTCGCGAGCTGCGCGACGCGGGGTGGGAGATAGTGGTCCTTTCCAGGTCGCCGTCCAAGGTGGCCGAGGTGTTCGGCGCCGGGGTCATCGGCATGCGCTGGGACAGCGGCGACTGGGCCGGGCTGCTGGATGCGCAGACCGCAGTGGTCAACCTGGCAGGCGAGAACATCGCCGCAGGCCGCTGGACCCAGGCGGTCAAGGAGCGCATCCTCTCCAGTCGGGTGAACTCCGGCCACAGGCTGGTCGAGGCCCTGCGCGGCGCGCCGTCTCTTCCCGGCACGTTTGTCCAGGCGTCCGCAGTGGGCTATTACGGTCCGCGCGGCAACGACCCCGTGGACGAGTCCACTCCGTCCGGCACAGGGTATCTGGCCGAGGTCTGCCGCCAGTGGGAGGCGTCCACCGCTGCGCTTGATGACCTGGGCGTGCGTCGCGTGGTGGTGCGCACGGGCATGGTGCTCGGACACGGCGGGGCGCTGGCCCGCATGCTGCCGCCGTTTCGCTTTTTCCTGGGCGGCCCGCCCGGCACGGGCTACCAGGGCGCGTCGTGGATTCATCTGGCGGACGAGGTGGGGGCCATTCGCTTTCTCATGGAAAACGCTGACACCCGGGGCGCGTACAACCTGACCGCGCCGGGTCCGGTCCGTTTCAGAAAGTTCGCGCGCATCCTGGGCCAGACGCTCAACCGGCCTTATCGGCTCAACGTCCCTGCCTTTGCCCTGCGGCTGCTCTTCGGCGAGATGGCGGACGAGGTGCTGCTCTCGGGCCAGCTCGCCCTGCCCAAGCGGCTTCTGGAAGCGGGCTACCGGTTCCGCTTTCCCGAGCTGGATGGCGCGCTGGCGGACCTGCTGGGCTAGGCTCCATCCGTCAGCCTGGCATGCGCCGGAGCGGACCAAGGCCGCTGTGTCTCGTTCGACCGCCCCGCCCGGCTCCGGGGGAGTGATCATGCACCTTGAATCAAACGCCGCAGTCCTTTATGAAGGGGAATCGGCAACATTACGTCAGGCCATATTCATCCCCAAGGAGCTTCGATGGGCGGGCAGATACTGATCATTGACGACGAAGAGGACATCCGCTTTTCGTTGCGCGGCATTCTTGAGGACGACGGCCACGAGGTGGCCGAAGCGGAATCGGGCGAGCAGGGGCTCGAATATCTGTCCGGCGACATCCCGGACATGGTCTTCCTCGATATCTGGCTGCCCGGCATCGACGGGCTGAGCGTGCTCGAAACCCTGTCGCGCGATCATGAGGGCCTGCCCGTCATCATGATCTCCGGGCACGGGACCATCGAGACGGCGGTCAAGGCGCTGAAAAAAGGAGCCTTCGACTTCATCGAAAAACCGCTCTCCCTGGAAAAGGTCGTGGTGGCCACGCGCAACGCCCTGGAATTTTCGCGCCTGCGCCAGGAAAACCTCGCCCTCAAGACCCGCATCACCTCGGAGCAGCCCGTGGTGCTCACCGGCGAGTCCGAGGCCATCGCCAGCCTCAACGACGTCATTTCCCGCGTGGCCCCCACGGATTCCTGGGTGCTCATCACCGGCGAAAACGGCACGGGCAAGGAGATCGTGGCCCGATCCATCCATCACCAGTCCGGCCGCAGCGACAAGCCCCTTGTGGCCGTCAACTGCGCGGCCATTCCCGAGGAGCTCATCGAGAGCGAGCTCTTCGGCCACGAGAAGGGCGCGTTCACCGGCGCGGACAAGGCCCAGGAGGGCAAGTTCGAGCTAGCGGACAAGGGTATCCTCTTCCTCGACGAAATAGGCGACATGAGCCTCAAGACACAGGCCAAGATCCTGCGCATCCTCCAGGAACAGGCCTTCGAGCATGTGGGCGGACGCAAGACCATCAAGGTGGACGTGCGCGTCATCGCGGCCACCAACAAGGACCTGCTGCGCGAGATAGAGGCGGGTAACTTCCGCGAGGACCTCTACTATCGGCTCAAGGTCTTTCCTCTCGAACTGCCGCCCCTGCGCGAGCGGGCGGAGGACATCCCCCTGCTCATCGACGATTTCATCACCATGCTCGTCCGCCAGCACGGGTTCAAGCCCATCGCCTTCAGCGAGGCGGCCGTGGACGCGCTCATGGCCTATCCCTGGCCCGGCAACGTGCGCGAGCTGAAGAATTTCGTGGAACGAATGTTCATCATGTTTGCCGGGGAGACGGTCTCTCCCGACAGGTTGCCGCCCGAGTTCAAGGCCGCAGCGCGCCAGGCCGCCCGGGGCGCGGCGGGCAAGCTCGTTTCCGAAGAGACGGACGGCGACGATGCCGGGGTGTTCGACTCCCTCATCGCGGGTGGCCCCAGCGACCTCAAACGCGCCCGCGCCGAGTTCGAGGCGCGCTTTCTCGAATCCAAGCTGCGGGAGTTCGACGGCAATATCTCACAGCTCGCCAAGGCCGTGGGTCTTGAGCGCAGCTCCCTCTATCGCAAGCTCAAGGCGTACCGGATCCAGATCGACTGATCCCGGCCACACGCGACGCTGCCCCCTGACGCCGATTTCGGACAACGGCTATTTACACCGCTATCCAAGATGGTCATACTTCTTTCATGGGCGGGAATCGGGCGGTCTTTTCCGGTCGTCGCGTCGCCAAGAGTCAGTGGAGGCAGGCCATGGTTTGGGACCCGGAACGCTACGAGCAATGGTTCGACACGCCCGAGGGGCGGTTCGCCCTCGATAGCGAGACGCGGCTGCTCCAGTCCGTGCTGGCGGGCTGGCCCCGGCGCGGGCACAAGCTTGTGGAGCTTGGCTGCGGCACGGGCCTGATCCTCGAAATCCTCTACCAGATGGGCCTTGACGTCACCGGTCTGGACTCCAGCCCGGAGATGCTCGCCGCCGCCCGCAAGCGGCTGGGCAAACGGGCCGAGCTGCACCTGGGCAATGGCGAACTGACGCCTTACGCAGACAATGAGTTCGACTACGCCTTTCTGTGGTCCGTGCTCGAATTCGCCGACAACCCCGAGGCCATGCTCGCCGAGGCCGCCCGAGTGGCGGAAAAGGGCATGCTCGTTGGATTTTTGAACAAGCATTCCCTCTATTACGGCATGAACGTGCGCGGAACCGGGTCCACCCTCGACACGGGGGCCTGGCATACATGGTGTGAGATACAGGACATGATCCGCCGGGCCACCGGGTTCAGGCCGACGCTGGCGCAGTCTGTTTTGCCGGGGCCCATGAAGACGTGGCGCGCCGGACGGGTGGCCAGGATTGTCAATTGCGGGTTGTATCCGCCGTATGTGGGGGCGTTTGGAGCCGTGCGGGTGGATTTTGTGAATATGCGGCCGCTCAATCCGTTGTTTGTGTGGCGTGGCGAGCCTGAGATGGGGTAGGTCGGTTTCAGGTTTTTATGCGTGTATTGAGAGGGGAGAGGTGAGAGAAAGAGAGAGCCAGTTGAGAAGCTGCGCTTCTCAGCCTTCCATGCCCTCCCGGCGGGGTCACATACTTTTGATGGCCCAAAA
>CAMYLL010000194.1 GCA_947259235.1 uncultured Pseudodesulfovibrio sp.
GTCCCCTGCCCCAGTTCACCTCCTGCTGCCCGGGTTGGGTCAAGTTCACCGAGACCTTCTACCCCGACCTGCTGCCGAACCTGTCGAGCTGCAAATCGCCCATCGGCATGCTCGGCCCCCTGGCCAAGACCTACGGCGCCCACGAGACCGACGTCCCGGCCAAGAAGATCTACACGGTCTCCATCATGCCGTGCATCGCCAAGAAGTACGAAGGGCTGCGCCCCGAGCTGGCCGACAGCGGCTTCCGGGACATCGACGCGACCATCAACACCCGCGAGCTGGCCTACATGATCAAGACCGCGGGCATCGACTTCAACTCCCTGCCGTCCCAGGGACCGGACCCCGTCCTCGGGGACTCCACCGGCGCTGCGACCATCTTCGGCAACTCCGGCGGCGTCATGGAAGCGGCCCTTCGCCTGGCCTACGAAGTCCTCTCCGGCAAGAAGCTGAAAGACCCGGACATCAAGGTCGTGCGCACCCATGAGGGCATCAATACGGCCGACGTGGCCGTCCCCGGCTTCGGCACGGTCAAGGTGGCCGTGGCCAGCGGACTGAAGAATGCGGCCAAGCTCTGCGACGAGGTTCGTGCGGGCAAATCCCCGTACCACTTCATCGAGATCATGACCTGCCCCGGCGGCTGCGTGAACGGCGGCGGCCAGCCCCTTGATCCCGATGTCAGGGCCTCCCTGTTCAGGAGCACCGTCGCCCAGATCAACAAACGGTTCCGGGCTCGCCGGGCCGGTGCCTAAGGAGAAATCGCCATGAAACTTAACAGACGTGGATTCATCAAGGCCTGCGGCGTCATGGCCGGCTATGCCGTGCTCGGCGTCAACCTGACCAAGGAAGCGGCGGCCAGCGCCATGAGCTTCGTCGGCCTGCGTCAGCAGTCCGTGTACAACGCCGATTCCAAGATCTACAAGATCAGGAAGTCCCAGGACAACCCCATGGTCAAGAAGCTCTACGACCACAAGACCGGGTTCCTGCATGAAGGCCCCTGCGGCCACATGTCCCATCACCTGCTGCACACCCACTACGTGGACCGCAGCGCCCGCATCGCCGCTCTCAAGAAAAAGGGCTACAAGTTCAACTTCTAGCCTTCGACGGCTTCGACCTGCGGCAAGGATTCATCTGATCCAAGGGCCGAACGCCATCACTTCCAGCCCGCTTCCCGCCTTCATCCATCGCCCCTGCGGCCCCCTCGCACTCCTACCGTCATGCACGGATTGAGTAATACTTTTTTAAAAAGTTATGCTTAGAATACAACTTTTTCTTGATTAGTAGCATGATTTCCCGTAGAGCTTCTCTCCAGAACACCTCCGACCGGAGATCATCTGCCTGCGGGAAGGGTACGCCTGAACCCCAGGGTGGAGCCGATTGGCCCTGCCCTCTTCCCAAAGACAGGACTACCAGCCAAAGCTCCATCCAATCCCCAGCAGAGAGCCCGGGAGTGCTTAACCGGGCTCTTCTCTTTATGGGGGGAACCATGAATCGGGAGGACCAAGGGATGCAGAAACGTCTCGGCATCATTGGCATCATAATCAAGGACCGCAACAAGACGGCCTCCGCAGTCAACACTATCCTGAGCGACCACGGCCAGATGATCGTGGGCAGGATGGGGTTGCCGTTCAAGGAGCGGGGCGTGAGCATCATCGACCTGATCATCGAAGCCACCACCGACGAGGTGGGCGCGCTGACCGGGAAGCTGGGCATGCTTGAAGGCGTCCAGGTCAAATCGCTGCTGGTATGATCCAGGGAGGACACCATGAAACAGGACAGTACATTGAGTGAAGGGCTGCACAACTTCGTCGACGAGGCAACCATCCGGGCCGAGATGGCTCGGTTCGAGAACCCGGACCCGGGCCGCATCCGGGAGATCCTGGTCAAGGCCAGGGAGAAGCAGGGGCTGGACCCGGACGAGGCCGCGGCCCTACTCCGGAACAAGGACCCGGAACTGGACGAGGCCATCTTCGAGACGGCCATCCATCTGAAAAAGGCCATTTACGGCAACCGGCTGGTCGTCTTCGCCCCGCTGTACATCACCAACGAGTGCAAGAATCGCTGCCTGTATTGCGGGTTCAAGGCGTCCAACAAGGAGCTCGACCGCCGCACATTGAGCACCGAAGAAATCCGCCGCGAGGTGGAGGTCCTGGAGGACCTCGGCCACAAGCGACTGCTCCTGGTCTACGGCGAGCACCCGAAGTTCGGCGCGGACTGGATCGCCCGGACCGTGCAGGACGTCTACTCCGTGACCTCGGAAAAGAGCGGTGAAATCCGGCGCGTGAACATCAACTGTGCCCCCCTGGACGTGGACGGCTTCCGCAAGCTCCACGAGGTCGGTATCGGCACGTACCAGTGCTTCCAGGAATCCTACCACAAGCCGACCTACGAGAAACTGCACGTGGCCGGGCCCAAGAGCGACTTCCTGTGGCGGCTGCACGCCATGCACCGCGCCCAGGAGGCGGGCATCGACGACGTGGGCATGGGTGCTCTCTTCGGCCTGTACGACCCGGTCTACGAGGTCCTCGGCCTGCTGCACCACGCCAAGCAATTGGAGCAAGACTGGGGCGTGGGGCCGCACACCATCTCCTTCCCCCGGCTGGAACCGGCGCTCAATGCCGACATCGCCTACAACCCGCCGTATCCGACCACCAACCACGAGTTCAAGAAGATCGTGGCCGTGCTCCGGCTGGCCGTGCCCTATACCGGGCTGATCCTGACCACCCGCGAGAACGCCGCATTCCGCAAGGAGCTGCTCGAAGTGGGCGTGTCCCAGCTCTCCGGCGGTTCGCGCACCTATCCCGGTGCATACTCCGACCCGGAATACGACCGCCCGGACGTGCAGCAGTTCTGCATCGGCGACAGCCGCAGCCTGGACGAGGTCATCCGCTCGGTGGCGGGCGAGCACGGCTACGTGCCGTCATGGTGCACGGCGTGCTACCGGCTGGGCCGCACCGGCGAGCACTTCATGGAACTGGCCAAGACAGGGTTCATCCAGAAGTTCTGTCTGCCCAACGGCCTTTTGACCTTCAAGGAATACCTGGAGGACTACGCCTCGCCCGAGACCAAGGCAGTGGGCGAGGCCCTGATCCAAAAGGAAATCGACAACTTCCCGGACCCCGACCGCAAGCACCTGCTGACCGACCGGCTGGCGCGCATGGAAGCGGGCGAACGGGATCTGTACCTATAACCCATGACTGAAGCGATGCCCGAAGACAGACCGGAAGACATGCGGATTGAGCGCGACGGATTGGGCGAGATACCCATACCCGCAGATGCCTATTGGGGCATCCACACCTCGCGGGCCAAGCGCAATTTCCCCTTCTCGGGATACCGACTGCACCCGGCCTTCATCCAGGCTTTCGCCCAGGTCAAACTAGCCTGTGCCAAGACCAATGCGCTCCTCGGACACCTCGCCGGGGAGCGCGGCTTGGCCATCATCGAGGCGTGCACCGAGATGACAACGGGAAGGCTGCACGACCAGATCATAGTCGAAGCCTTCCAGGGCGGGGCCGGAACTTCAACCAACATGAATTTCAACGAGGTCATCGCAGGCCGCGCCGCCGAGCTTCTGGGCGGCGACAGAGGGGACCGGGAACTGGTCCATCCCCTGCGCCACGTGAACATGCACCAGTCCACCAACGACGTGTACCCCACGGCCCTGCGTGTGGCCGTGCTGACCCTGCTCGCGGAACTGGAGGAGGCGGTGGCCGAACTCCAGGCAGCCCTCCAGCGCAAGGAGGCCGAGTTCCGGGACGTGGTCAAGGTTGGTCGGACCGAACTTATGGACGCCGTACCCATGACGCTCGGCATGACCTTTTCGGCCTTTGCCGAGGCCGTGGCCCGCGACCGCTGGCGCATCTTCAAGTGCCGCGAGCGGCTGAAGCGGGTCAACCTCGGCGGCACGGCCGTCGGCACCGGGCTGGGCGCCCCGCGCGACTACGTCCTGGCCGTGGCCGGGCATCTGGCCGCGATCACCGGGCTGCCCGTGTCCCGGGCCGAAAACCTGATCGACGCCACCCAGAACGCGGACGTCTTCGCCGAGGTCTCGGGCATGCTCAAGGCGTGCGCCGCCAACCTGCTCAAGATCGCTTCGGACCTGCGCCTGCTGTCCAGCGGACCGGCCGCCGGGTTGGGCGAGATCACCCTGCCGCCCCTCCAGGCTGGCTCGTCGATCATGGCGGGCAAGATCAACCCGGTCATGCCCGAGGCCGTGACCCAGGCCGCCCTACGGGTCATGGCCAACGACCAGGCCATCACCCTGGCCGCCGGGCTGGGCCAGCTGGAGCTCAACCACCTGCTGCCGCTCATTGCCCATGCGCTCCCGGAATCCCTGACCCTGCTCACAGCCTCCTGCCGGGGACTTGCCAAGGACTGCATCCCCGGAATTAAGGCCAACCCCGGACGATGCGCCGCTCTTGTGGAGCAAAGCAATGCCCTGGGCACCGTGCTCGTGCCCGCGTTGGGATACGACCGGGTGGAGGCGCTGGTAGCCGAAGCACGGGCAGCGGGAATAACCGTTCGCGAACAGGCTGTCATGGCAGGCGTCGCCCCGCCAGAAACCCTGGAGCGGCTGCTCTCGCCCCGGCAACTGTGCAAGCTGGGGTTTTCCCCGGATGAATTCGACGAGGTCAACGCGTCATGAAGCTCGTTGCAAACATCGACCAGCTGGACACGCCGGCATTGTTCGCCGCCAGCCGCCGACGGATCATCCTGCACGCCGCTGTCTACGGCGCGTTCGCCCGGTCCCGGCCGCACTGCGAGGGGCTGGAGACAGCCCTGTCCAGGCCCGAATTCGAGCGCCTGGACATCATCGTTCTGAAACCGGACAACCTGCCTCCGTGGGGCCGCCCATTCCTGGACGCCCTGCGATTCGGCATCTCCACACAGTCCGCCGACGATGAAGTGACCCTGTCGTACCGCTTCATGGCCGCACTTGCCGAACGGCATCCCGACAAGGTCCGGCTGCATCCCGCCCGACGGCTGCCCTGCCTGCCGGTGATCATCGCGGACGACACCATAGTTTTCGGGCAATATGCCCACGCCTGCGTTCACGCCCCCCAAGGATTCTGGGGCCTGATCCGCGCGGACGTGCCCACGCTGCTGCAATGGACCACGGAGGGCAACCCCCCGCCCCATGCGGACGAGGAGGCCGTGGCCGCCTTCCGCCTGGTCAACGAGTGCGCCAGGGCCATGTACGCCTGCCGCTCGCTCTCGCCCACCGCGACCACCAACCTCGACTACCGGGACCGCCCGACTTCGACGGAAATGACAACACCATGAATACACACGACATCCTCGACGCCCTGACCGGCAAGAACGACGCCCTGCTCTTCTCCCGCGCCAATGAAATGCGCAGGTGGATCTTCGGCGATGAAGTCTATCTCCGGGCGATCATCGAATTCTCCAACGTCTGCGACAAGCAATGCCGCTACTGCGGCCTGCGCGCCGGAAACAGACACCTGAACCGCTACCGCATGGACGGCGAGAGCATCCTCAAGAGCGCGGCCCTGGCCGTGTCCCAGGGGGCCGGGACCATCGTCCTGCAGTCAGGCGACGACACCGGGTATTCCATGGAATTGATCGGCGAGCTGATCCGCGCCATCAAGGCGGCCCACGACGTGGCCGTGACCCTTTCCCTGGGCGACCGGTCCATCGACGAGTACGCCTACTGGCGGCACTGCGGGGCGGACCGCTGCCTGATCAAGCTGGAGACCA
>CAMYLL010000195.1 GCA_947259235.1 uncultured Pseudodesulfovibrio sp.
CATCTCCTGCACGCCGGTTGCGCCAAGGTCAGCCACCGCCAGTTCTATGGCGGCTGCCAGCTCTTCGTCGCTCAGCTGTTTGGGGAGGTAGAGTTCAAGCTCCGCAAGTTCTTCGGCTTCGACTTTGGCCAGGTCATCGCGACCGGCCTTGGTGTACTGATCAAAGGAATCCTTGCGTTGTTTGACCTGCTTGGCAATGAGGTCGAGCACATCGTCGTCGGTGACGGTGGCGTCCTTGCCTTCGGCCAAGCGAGTTTTTATGGCCGTCTTGAGATGCCTCAAGACGGCCACTTTTACCGTCGCTTTGGCCTTGTAGGCCTCTATGTAGTCCGTGTCTATTTTCTGCAACAGACTCATGTCTACATACCGCGCACTTTGCGCATTTTTTTGGCGAGCCGTTTCTTGGCAGCGGCTTTCTTTTTCTTCTTCTGGACGCTGGGCTTCTCGTAGTGCTGACGCTTCTTCAGCTCGGAGAGAATACCGGCTTTTTCAACCTGCTTCTTGAAACGCCGCAGGGAGATGTCGAAGTTGTCGTTATCGTCTAAGTATACGCCGGGCAATGGAAATCACCTCCTCGGTGAACCGCCCGCCTCAATGCGGGCTGGCGAAATAAGAAAAGATACATATACGCTTGCACAGCGAATTGCAAACATAAAAACATAAAAATTCGCGACAGGAGCTCCAACAAGCCCTGCTTATTCAATGAACAGGCAGCCTGTCGAGCGACACTCGACAGGCTGCCCGGTGTATTCTCTCGATCAATGCCTAGTGATTTTCACACTTGGCGTCGCACAGAGATTTGAAGATCGTGTAGGCAAGGCCAACGCCGATAACGCCTAGCACGATGTAGAGCACACCGAAGAAAATGAAATGGTCGGGCTGCCACCAGGGAAGGTCCATAGGCAGAGGGCTGTGAACGGTTTCACCGTGAATCATTGGAATCCTCCAGCTTACTTAATGGCATCCTTGAGGAGCTTGCCAGGACGGAATTTGACGACCTTGGTGGCCGGGATCTTGATCTCTTTGCCGGTACGGGGGTTACGACCCACGCGAGCCTTACGCTCTTCGACGACGAATGTTCCAAAACCGGTCAGGGTCAGCTTGCCTTCGCTCACGAGATTCCCTTCGACGCTCTCAAGGAAAGCATTCAGGGCACGTTCCGCGTTGGCTTTAGTCAGATTGGCCTTTTCAGAAATTTTGACAACCAACTCAGCCTTTGTCATCAGTCCTTCCTCCTCACTAAGAAATTATCCTAGGTATTCGGTGTAAAGCCCGGCAGGCATGTCTTCCCTCCGCGCTTTGATTCCGCAGCAACTCACTTAATGGGCTTTAAATGAACTTTCATCCCCTGTCCAGCCTCTAGACCTAAAAAAAGTGAAAAAAGTGAAGCCAGTTGGTGCTTCCGGGGGATTTTCCCGGTCGATATTCAATTCTGTGGAAAAGTGACTGATGCGTTCTGTCTCGTTCTTTTTTTAAGGATCGACTGGCAATGGAAGTCAAATTAACATTGAAAGAGCGCGAAACTGTTCGGGAGACAGTGTTTCCGGCCGTGCGGAAGGGCTGACGCCCTGCTCTGCGAACCACGCGGCCATCGCCTCGGACCAGTGGGGCTTGAGGATGGTGGAGAGTTGCTTGCGCCGCATCTGAAACAGCATCTTTATCAGTCTGTCCAGGGCCTCCGGGGACTCGGGCCAGTCGCTGACCGGCCTGGGGACGAAGCATACCACGGCGGAATCGACCTTGGGCTGCGGGCGAAACACAGTGGGCGGGACCTTAAAGAGATAGCGGGTCTGCGCGAAGTTGCGGACCCAGGCAGTCAGCCCCCCGTAAGCCTTGCATCCCGGTTCTGCCGTCAGCCTTTGTGCGACCTCGTGCTGGACCATGAACACGGCGCGGTGCAGTGTCTTGACCTTTGATACTATGTCCCAGATGAGTTTGGATCCCACATTGTAGGGGAGATTGCCGATGATCTTGCAACCGCCCTCTTCATTGAGTGAGTCCCAGGGAAATCTCAGGGCGTCGGCACGGATTACGCGGGCCTTGGGATACATTCCAACAAGTCTGTCCGCCAGGCCGTCGTCCAATTCAACCAGGGTAAGCTGTCTGAGTTCTTCCTCGGCCAGGAACTCGGTGAGCGCGCCCTGCCCCGGGCCTATTTCTATTATATGATCCTCGGGGGACGGCGTGATGGCATCGACGATTTTCCGGCAAATGTTCCGGTCCGTCAGAAAGTTTTGCCCGAGACTTTTCTTTGCTTTATGCTGATATGCTTGTCCGCTCATTGCTTGCTCTCCATGTGGCCCAATCCACTAGCCCATGTGTCTGTGCAAGGCAACAGCATTGACACAGGCCGATTTTAAACCGTATGAATCGACGGTATTTATCCTCAGGAGGTAAGAATGAATCTGCGCGACTTCGTTAGGGATATCCCTGACTATCCTAAAAAAGGCATCGTTTTTTTCGACATAACTCCGATTCTCAGTGATCCGGAAGCGTTCAGGCATGCGGTTGATTGTCTGGCCGAGAAATTCAAGGATTGCGGTGCGACCAAAATAGTGGCCGCCGAGGCTCGCGGGTTCATTTTCGGCGCCCCCCTGGCCTACAAGATGGGAATAGGATTCGTGCCGATCCGCAAACCGGGCAAGCTGCCCTTCAAGAATCGCTGCGTCACCTATGACCTTGAATACGGAACCGATACCCTGTGCATGCATGAAGATGCCATCGCTCCGGGCGAGAAGGTCCTCGTCATCGACGACCTGCTGGCTACCGGCGGCACGGTGGAAGGTATGCTCCAGTTGGTCAAGGAGGCCGGCGGAGACATCGTGGGATGCGGTTTCGTCATCCAGCTCGGCTTCCTTGACGGTGCTGCGAGGATGAAGAACGCCGGTCAGGACCACTGCTTCCTGCTCGAACTCGACTAAGGAGACGCGGCATGACCAAGATAGGCATCATCGGCGGCAGCGGGCTGGACAACCCGGACATCCTCCACGACGGGCGCGATGTCGAGGTGACCACCAAATACGGCGCTCCCTCGGCCCCTCTCAAGACAGGGACCATCGAAGGACGCGAGGTTGTTCTCCTGGCCCGCCACGGGCGCGAGCACACCATTCCCCCGACCCACGTCAACTACCGCGCCAACATTATGGCCCTCAAGGACGCCGGATGTGACTGCGTCATCGCCACCACCGCATGCGGCTCCCTGCGTGAGGAAATCGATCGCGGCCATCTGGTGATTCTCGACCAGTTCATCGACTTCACCCGTCTACGCCCCGTCTCGTTCCATGACGAATTCGCCCCTCACGGCGCGGTGCATACGGCTATGGCCGACCCCTTCGACGCTGCCCTGCGCGCTCGCATGATCAGCGCCTGCCAAAGCTTGAAAATAGTTCATCACACGGCCGGTACGGTTGTCACCATCGAAGGCTCCCGTTTCTCCACACGGGCCGAATCCAATATGTTCCGGGCCTGGGGAGCGGACGTCATCAACATGAGCGTTGCGCCAGAATGTATCCTGGCCAACGAGGCCGGTCTTCCCTACGCGGCCGTAGCCATGAGTACGGATTACGACTGCTGGAAGACCGATGAAGCCCCTGTCACCTGGGATGAAATCCTTGAAGTGTTCAAGGGCAACGTGGAGAAGGTCACATCCCTGCTCGCAGAGACCATCAGGACTATCGATTGATTTCCATCAAACCACCGCTCCGTGAGCCTCTCGCCTGCGATCTGCTTGTACGGGCAGATGTCGTCGTCACCCAGGATGAAAATCGCACCGTCATCACTGACGGCGCCGTTGCAATCCGGGCGGGGATTGTCGACCGGGTCGGTTCCTGGACTGAACTGGAAACGGCATATGCCCCCGCGACAAGGCTCGACCTTGGCGGCAAGATGCTCATGCCGGGGCTGGTCAACGGCCATGTTCACCTGCCGATGACTCTTTTCAGAGGGTTCGCGGATGACTTGCCGCTGATGGACTGGCTTGAGAAACACATATGGCCCGTTGAATTCCAGCTCACCGAGGATATGCTCGGCATCGGTGCGAGCCTTGGCTGTGCCGAGCTGATCCGCACCGGGTGCACAGCTTTCCTCAACGGTTACTTCAAGGAATATATAACGGGAGATGCAGCCTCGGCTGCCGGGCTGCGTGCTGTTCTGGGCGAGGGTTTTTTTCATTTTCCCTCGCCCATGTTTCCCACGGCCGAGGCATGCTGGGACACGGTCAGAGAGCTGGATGCACGTTTTGCGCAGAACCCGCTCGTGCGCACTGCCGTCACGCCCCATGCAGCCTTTACCGTGACCCCGGACGAACTGGCGGCCAGTTTCGAGCTGGCCTGTGAGCTTGACATCCCATGGCAAATCCATCTCGCTGAATCTGCTGAAGAAACGGCCCTTTGTCTCAAGCAGTACGGTAAGCGTCCTCTTGCAATCCTGGCCGACTGCGGCCTGCTCTCGGAGCGGACGGTTCTGCATCATTGCGTCGATCTCACCGCTGAGGAGATCGCAATCCTGGCCGAAACCGGTGCAAACGTGGTCCACAATCCCGCTTCCAACCTCAAGCTGTGCTCGGGCATTGCCCCGGTGCAGGCGATGCTCGACGCGGGCGTCACCGTGGGGCTGGGCACGGACGGAGCAGCCAGCAACAACCAGTTGAACATGTTCAGAGACATGGCCCTGGCCGCCCTGCTGGGAAAATACCGGCATGGTGACGCCTCGGCTGTCTCGGCCCAGACCGCCCTGGACATGGCCACGCGCAATTCCGCCAAGTGTCTGGGCTGGCCCGGACTCGGCCGCATCGAGGCCGGATGTCCGGCCGACATGATCGCCCTGGATCTGGCCCATCCAAACCTCCTGCCCGCATACAACCATGTCTCCCACGCGGTATACGCCTCCACAGGTATGGAAGTGTGCATGACGATGGTCGGCGGGGAAATTCTCTATCTGTATGGAGATTTCAGGACTCTTGACGTCAAAGCGTTGCGGGGCGAGGCTTTGCGGGCCGCCGACTGGGTTCTTTCAAAGTCCGGAAGGTGAAAAAGAATCCCAAAAAACTTGACAACACCCACCTTGGGTGCATATCGAATTCTGCTCTTGCACTAATACGAGATTTTTATGCCAACGGCATATCATGAGCCGCATCATTTTTAGGAGGAAGGCACAACATGGCCAAGAAGAAAACCATTTCCCTGGAAGGCGCTGTCAAGACCGACGCAGGTCTGAACTACAAAGGCGTTATCATGGAAACCATCGTCGAGAAATGTGAAGGGTGTGATCGCGTCGTTGCCTTTGAAGGCGACAACTACTGCACCACCTACGCCAAGCCCGAACTGAAATGGGTTCGCGGAGTTTGCAACTTCGCCACCCACTTCCGCGCCGAGGTCGACAAGGCCGGCAAGGTCAAGGTCAACCCGCTCAAGGCGTCCAAGCGCGCAGCCCGCGGCCGCTAGACAAACCGGACTTCATAAAGGCGGGGCTTGTCCCCGCCTTTTTTGTTTATGCCGAAATCCAGCCAGGGATGATTCCACAAACGCCTGACCACGGAGGAACCATGGACTCTCTTTTCACCGCTCTCGACAGCCAGACCGAGACTGTCTTTGAATTGCAAAAGAGCCTGACCGCCATCCCCGCCCTCGGCCCCATGAACGGCGGCGACGGGGAAAAGGATAAGACCGAGTTCCTCCTCGCCCACCTGCGTTCCATGGGGATCGAAGATATCCGTGA
>CAMYLL010000196.1 GCA_947259235.1 uncultured Pseudodesulfovibrio sp.
AGCGCCCTGGCGTCGTAGACCTGGAACTTGGCCACGTCCGCGCCGGCGGCGGCCGCCAGCCGTATCATCTCGGTGGCCAGGGCCATGTCGCCGTTGTGGTTTTGGCCTATTTCGACGATCAATTCCATGTAGAGAACTCCTCAAGCCATAAATTCAGCATGATATAGCAAAAAACGGTATGGCCGTTAAGCCTGGTGGGGCTTGCCAGCATGGCGTCGGCCTCGGCGCGCGCACCGGGGGCGAGCAGTCCGTGCCGGTTCAGGGCCGAACCCGGGGCAAAGGTCGAGTCGAGCAGGTCCCGCCAGTCCCCCTGGAGCCAGGCGTCGATGGGGACGTTGAAGCCGTGCTTGGGGCGCTGGACGACCTCCTCGGGCAGCAGGTCGGCAAAGGCCCGGCGCAGGACCCACTTGAGCGTGTCGTCGCGTACCATCTGGTTCATATGCAACCCCGATGCCAGTTTCTGGACCGCAGGAGCGGCGAAGGGAACCCTCCCCTCTACGGAATGGGCCATGGTCAACCTGTCGGCTTTCCTGAGCATTTCATAGGGAAAATAGAAATCCCGGTCCTGGCGGACAAAGTCCTCGGGCCGCAGGCCGTCGCGCGCCAGGGTGTCAAAAAAGCGCAGGGACGAGAGTGTGCCGTCCATCCGCTCCCGAGAGAAGAGGCGGGCCTTCTCCGCCTCGGAGGCATAATAGTGCCAGGCCCAGGCCCTCAGGGGCGGGGCGAAACCGGCCAGGGTGGCGATGCGCTCACCGAGCGGGATGCCGAAATTCTGGAACGAGACGTCCTGCTCCCCGGGGGCGCGCGGGGCGGCGGCCATGGCCTCTGCCAGGTGGCAATACCAGGAGTAGCCGCCGAAGGCCTCGTCCGCGCCGTCGCCCGTGAGCAGCACCTTGACGCCGCGCTCGCGGGCGGCCTTGGCGACAGCCAGCACGCCCAGGCCGGAGGAGACGCCGAAGGGCTGGTCGGAAAACCGGCAGAAGTCGAGCAGGCTTTCGCGAAAATCTCCGGCCGTGACCCGGATGGTGGTGTGGTTGGTCCCCAGACGCCTGGCCAGGGCCAGGGCCTGTGCCGACTCGTCGGCGCGGCCGTGGTACGGGTCCGCCAGGTCCTCGAAACCGATGGTGAAAGTGGCCAGGTCGGGGATGGTCCGGGCGGCCACGGAGCAGATGATGGAGCTGTCCAGCCCGCCGCTGAGGAAGCTGCCCACCGGCACGTCCGAGAGCAGGCGGGAGCGGATCGCCTCCTCCACCGTGGCGCGCGTCAGGGCCACGGCTTCGTGGTCCGGGAGGTCGCCGATGCACAGGTCGGGGCCGAAGGTGTTTTTGATGGTTCTGCGCGTTTCGCCCCGGGCGTCGAAGATGATCATCGATCCGCGCTCCACGGCGCGAACGCCCCGCAGCGCCGTCTCGGGCTCGGGGATCCACAAAAAGGTAGGAAAGTCCCACAGGGCCTGCATGTTGAGCTCGCGGCCGACCTCGGGATGGCGGACCAGGCTCTTGATCTCCGAGGCGAAGACCACGCCGCCGCCGGGCAGCGGGGCGTAGTAGAGCGGCTTCTCGCCGGGGATGTCGCGGGCGAGGATCAGCCTGCCTTGTCGCGCGTCCCACAGGGCGCAGGCGTACATGCCGTCGAGCCGGTCAAAGGCGGCCTCCCCCATCTCGTCGTAGAGATGGCACAGGACCTCGCCGTCGGACCGGGTGGCAAACCGCACGCCGCGGCCCTCCAGCTCATGGCGCAGAGCGGGCGAGTTGTATATCTCGCCGTTGTACAGGAGCGCCACGTCGCCGGTCCGGTTGTAGAGCGGCTGGCCCCCGCCGGAGACGTCGTTGATGGAGAGGCGGCGCATGCCCGCGAGATAGTCGCCGTGGCGGTAGACCCCCTGGGAGTCCGGCCCCCGGTGGACGAGGGCGTCCAGCATCCGTTGCAGGATGCGATCGTCGCCCTGGCGCGCCCCGAACATGCCGCAGATGCCGCACATCAGGTCGCTCCTTCGCCGGAAAGGGCTGCGATCCAGCCGCAGGCGCGGCGGTTGGCGATGGCCAGGTCTTCGGGGGAGTCCACCTCGCACCAGGGGGCGGAGAAGGGGACGGCGGCCACCTGATGCCCCTGGCCGATCATGGCCTGGAGCAAGTCGGTCATGTAGGCGTTCCGGGCCGGTCTGCCCTCGATGGGCGTGGCGTCGTCCAGTCCGCTCAGCAGCGCCCGCAGGACATCGGCCCCGGCTCCGCAAAAGTGCATCAGGCCGATGTACTGCCCCTGGATTTCGTCGAGGCTGCCGGGCTTCTTGCCTATTTCGGTCAGGTGTCCGTCTTCGTCCATCTTCAGGGTTTCGGCATCGGCCAGGACATCGTCGAACCGTTCGCTCCAGTAGGCGCGCCAGCCGAGGTCCACGGCCACGGAGATATCGTGCGGGCTGCGTTGCATCAGTTCGAGGACGTCGGGCGGATAGATGATGTCGCCGTATGAGACCAGGACGTCATCGGACACGGCCTGCGCGGCCCGGGCCAGGGTCCAGACCATGTTGCTCGTCCCGTATTCCGGGTTGACCAGGCGGGTGACGCCGCGGATCTCCAGCCGGTGGGCCAGATAGCCGCCCACCACGGTGATGTCCGTGACGCCGCACCGGCGCATGACCGCGACCTGGGTGCGCAGCAGGGGCGCGCCGCAGACCTCCACCATGCATTTGGGCTTTGCGTCGGTATGGGGGCGGAGGCGGGTTCCGCACCCTGCCGCGAGAATGATGGCGTTCATTCGGCCTTCCTTGTCCGGCCAGAGAGGAAGTCGCGGAAAAGCCGGATGTCGTTTTCGTCAAAGGGGGCGACGCGTTCCGGGTGCCACATGACCCCCAGGCACAGGCCGTCCCGCGAAAGAAACGCCTCCGCCAATCCGTCTGGCGAGAGGGCGATGACGTCCAGGCTACGAGGCAGGGCGTCGGCAGCGATGCCGTACTCGTGAAACGAGTTGACCCGGTCGTGGCCGAGCAGGGGCGAGGCGGGGCGCAGGCCGTGAGAGACAGCCACGTGGCCGGGTACGCGGACCATGCCTCCGCCAAGGACGTGGCAGAGCATCTGCATGCCCCGGCAGACCCCGGCCAGGGGGAGCTTGCGGTCCCGGGCATATGCGATGAGCCGGTTTTCCAGCGCCTCGCGCTCCGGGGTGGCGTCGTCCGGGTTCAGATGGGCCAGGGAGCCGCCGCCCGAGAGGACGACGCCCCGGACGTCAAGCCGCGTCAGAAAGGTTTCGACATCTGCCGCGCGGGTGGGGACGGGAACAAGGTCGAACCCGCACGCGTCCATGAATCCGGCCCACCGGGCGTCGAGGCAGTCCCATGACTCCCCGCGCTCCGGCACGGAATGCACGCGCTGGGTCATGGCGACGAGGGGGCGGCCGTTCCCGGCGCTGGCGGGCTTGGACGCGGTCATGGGGTTGCCCCTTGGGCCGTGCCGGTCGGGATGGCCCAACGGTCGTGGTACCGGGCTGTCCCCTGGGTGTTCGCTGACGGGTGTCTAGGCATGGTGGCTCCTCATGCTCTTGCAGATGGCCGCATGGCGCAGCAGGGGATGCATGATGTAATAGGTGCGCCCTGTGCCGCCGCCGGGGGCCTCGGGCCAGTGTCCGGTGCGGCTGTGGTGCGCGAGGGTCTCGCACAGGACCTGGGCCCGGTAGCAGGAGTCCAGGGCGTGGTCCAGCTCCAGCAGGTCCGTCTGCGGGGTGAACTTCCTGCGCAGGAGCACCGGGCCGGAGTCGATCTGTTCGGTGATGAATAGGGCCGAGGCGCCGCATTCGCCGTCCGCGAGATAGCTGTAGTAGTTGGTGGTGCTGCCCTTGTAGTCCGGCAGGTAGCCGCCGTGGACGTGCAGGAACCGCTTGCCGCAGGAGAGGACGGGAGCCCGCAGGATGACCCCGCCGAACCCGGAATAGATGAACACCTCGCACGGGCTGGCGGCCAGGGCCTCGATGACGTCCGCGCCGTTGATGTCGCCCGGGGAGAACTCGCGGTGGGGGACGGCCGCGTCGTCCAGGGACCGGATGGCGCTTTGTCCCAGGTCCACCCTGCCCCAGGGAGCCTGATACGGCTTGGCGGCCTCGCCGCTCACCTGGCCGGGGCGGCTGGACGGACTTGTCAGGACCAGGGCTTCGGCCGGGGCGAGCCCGTGGGCCGCGAGCGCCTGGAGGTAGACGCGGGTCCGGGACGTGTCCGCAAGGACGATGCCTATGTGGTCGAGCCGGGTCATAGGCCGAGCCCCTGGCGCTGCATGAGGTCGTTGAAAGCCAGCCGTTCGAGGACAAGGGCTGCCGCGCACAGTCCGGCGGCGTTCGCCGTCTCCGTCCGCGAGCGGGCCGAGCTGAGCAGGTCGCCCAGCTTGAAGAGGGTGTTCAGGTACTTGTGGTCGACGGCCTGCCTGCACGCCAGGCCCAGGGCGGCGGCCAGCAGGGCGTAGGGGACCGGATCGGTCAGGGGGTCGCCCGGGCCGCGCTCGCGGTTGTAGTCGGCCCTGATTTTTTTGGCCACTTCATAGCGGTGGATGAAGAATTCGAGCCACGGCCCGGCCGCGTCGGCGTCGTTGTCGGCGACGGTCAGCAGGGCGTTCAGGCAGGGCACGGTCTCAATGGATGCCGTGGGACCGGCGGGCAGGGGGCCTGGGGTCTCCGGTCCGGCCGTGAACCGCGCCGCGCGCAGGGCGGCAACCGTGGAGCGCGGGGTCGGGAACGGGACGGCGGGGGCTTCCAGCGCCTCCAGGGCGGGGGCCATGGCCCGGGCCAGCGGTCCGGGAAGTGCGCCGCCGGAACAGCGCAGGGAGAGGTCGGCCAGGGCGTCGAGCCGGTCGGCGTCATAGGCGGCAAAGAACGTGTCGCCCTCAAAGGGCGTGTACATGTACGCGTGGGGCCGGGCGATCCGGTCCTCGGCGGTATAAGGATAGAGGGAAGGCACGCCGCTATCCCGCCAGTTCGGCCAGGGCCGGGGCATGGGCCAGCAGCCCGGACACGTCGCCGTCGTTTGTGATGACCAGGTCCGGCCTGCGCGGCACGGGAAAGGGGAGGCCCACGCCGGGGAAGTCGGCGATCTCGCCGCGCAGGGCCCGGGCGTAGAGCCCCTTGGGATCGCGGGCCACCAGGGTTTCCATGGGCGTATCGATGAACACCTCGTGATAGTGGCGGATGTTGGCGCGGTTCCAGTCCCGGGAGTCCTCGAAGACGGAGAGCACGGCGCAGACCACGTTGATGCCCTGGTCGTGGAGGAAGCGGCTGAGCTGGCAGAGCCTGTCCGCGTTCCTGCGTCTGTCGGCCATGTCGTGCCCCAGGTCGTTGCCGAAGACCTCGCGCACCGCGTCGCCGTCGAGCAGGGCCACGGTCCTGCCCGCCTGGCGCATGAGGCGGACCACCTCGGCGGCCAGCGTCGTCTTTCCTGAGCCGGACAAGCCTATAACCCAAATGACCACGGCAACTCCTACAGGGTCAGAATGTGTTCCGAGGCGCAGTCGAGCTTCACCTCCGCCGCCTGGCAGAACCGGGTGAAGAGCTGTTCGCCGCACCCGATGGCCGCGGGGAGGTCCAGCTCCGCGCAGCGGATGGCCATGTGCGAGTTCGCGCCGCCGTGTTTGGTGATCAGCCCGGCGATCCGGTGGGCGAAGATCCAGTCGAATCCGGGGTCGGCCCCCTCGATGAGAATAATTTTTCCGCACAAGTCCGGGAACTTGAGCTCGCGGCCG
>CAMYLL010000197.1 GCA_947259235.1 uncultured Pseudodesulfovibrio sp.
ATGGCGGGGTTTCACGCCTGTGATACAGCCTATCATGATTGGAGCCACACCCTTGACGTCCTGCTCGCCACGGCGCGGCTTCTCCACGGCATCCACCTGGTCCGGCAGGAGCTGTCGCCGCGTATCGTGGGCCTGGCCCTGGTGGCGGCCCTGTTTCACGACTCGGGTTACCTCCGCCGCAGGGACGAGAACGGATGCACCGGCGCCCGCTTCACCCTGACCCACGTATCCAGAGGCATCGACCTCCTTGAAGACTATGCGAACGACAGAGGCTGGCCCGTGGCCGACCTGCTGGACATGGAATCCATGATCCGGTGCACGGACATGGGCAGCCCGGTCGAATCCCTGGTCCACACCAACATAGAGACCATGCTTGCCGCCCACGCCCTGGCCACGGCGGACGTCGTCTCCCAGATGGCGGACGACCTCTACCTGGAAAAGCTGGAGCTGCTCTTTGCCGAGTTTGCCGAAGCGGGCATTTCGGACTACACCTCCGAATACGACATGGCATCCCGGGTCAAGGGGTTCCAGGCACTCATGCGCGTCAGACTGGAAAACACCCTGTCAAACATCATCGGCTGCGTCGACGCGCACTTCAAGAACCGCTTCAATGTGGAGCGGGACATCTATTCCGAAGCGATCAGTCGCAACATGCAGTACCTCGGGACCCTGCTGGAACAGCACGGCCGTGATTATCGCAGGGGGTTGCGCCGTGGCCTCAGCCGCAGGAGCCATCCAACGCTGATCGCCGCATGATTCCCATAAGCCTTTCGACCCACGCCATCACCCCAGTAGATATTTATTTTGCAAAAACCGGGGAGTTGACATAGGGTTTTGTGTAAATTCACCACGATACAGGATGAAATCGGGACAGCATGAGCGCACCACCGGAAGCTGGCGACCCCCATCTGGACAAGGCCCAGCGACTTGCAGCCTACCAGAAAAAACTTCGCGCATTGAAAGAGCGCTCATCGCTGCGCGAGGTCATGGAACGCGAGCTCCTGCTTGAATTCATCAGAGTAAACCACTCGAATATCAGTGAATACCCGCTTCTGAAGGCGCAGCAGAAGAGCGTCATAGAGCTGCTGTGCGGCCGCATGGGCCACCCAGGCTACGAGTATATCCATACCCACATCTCGGGCTTCATAGTCCAACTGGCTCACTACGAAAAAGCCATCAGGACCAAGGACCAGGCCCGGACCGCCGAGCTGCAGACCGGCCTTATCAATACCGAGTCCATGCTCGTCAAATGCGTTCAGGGCATCGTCTACGCCATGGCGCTGATCACCGACAACTTCGAAGAGATAGTTCTGCGCTATTTCGGCCAGACTGCCCTCAAGGAATACAGCTCCCTCATAGAAACCCACGAGCTGGACGAGCGGTTCTGGCAGGCATTCGTTCAGCAGTTCATCGCCAAGCGCGTCAAGGAAGCCCATGGCGAAATCCTCGACGGAGAACGCTTCACCCTGACCAAGGAAAAGAATTTTCTCATCATCCGTTTTCTCTTCGACGACATCCTGGCCAAGCTCAACCCAACCGATCAGGTCATCGAAAAGACGCGCATCCAGAAGAGCTACGTCGCCAGCCGCACTGAATTTGAAGGCCGCAGGCGGGCAAAGCTCGTCCAGACGGTGCTGACCAAAGGGGCGGCCAGACTCTCACAGGCCAAAGAGCTCACCAAGAACGAGCTTCTCCAGGCGGCGCGCATCACCTGCATCGATCCTGTGGGCCAGGACTTCGACACCCTCTATGAAAAACGCAGCCTGCAGCGTCCGAGCGCCGAGGAGGCGGAGACTGGCGCAGACCGCGACGCGGCGACCGCACAGCTCAAGAAGGACCAGATCGAATTCAAGTTCCTGATGGACCAGGTCGTAGCCGTGGGCATGGGTGCGGCCATAGCCCTCGGCCGCACAAGCGACCACTTCTACAGCGCCCTTGAGGAGTTCGTGCCGGAACAGATCGAAGGCATCCGCCCCCTGGCCCGGGACTTCAGCATCCCGACCCTGGAAAAGATCCTCTTCTTCCTGCTGGAGAGCCACACGATCCACATCCTCCGGGAAACCGGCCGGGAGGAAGGCGGCAAGATCCAGGTACGCAGCGGCCGCGCCAGACGGGTTCCCGCGACCACGGTGGACGGGCTGCCCTCCATGTCCAAGATCCGCAAGACCCAGCTTTTCGCCAACGACGTCACCCGCGAGGGCATGCTTCTGTTCAAGCCCAAGACCGCCAAGCAGATGATCGCCGCCATGGACATGCTCAGCCTCGAACCCGAGCTCAAGGAGGCATTGACCGCCCTGTGGCGGGACGCGTTCTTCCGGGTGGACATCATGGTCCTGATCAACCTGGAGCAGGTGGCCAGAACCACCACGAATCTCAAGGCCAAACTGTCGGAAATACTCCAGAAATACGGCGTGTCCAAACGAGACATCCAAGCCCAGAGGGCCAACGGCTCCCAACCGCCCGGACCCGAGGCAGGCCCACCCCCGCAGGCGGAACCGGCCCCGGAAACCCCCGGTTCATAACCTCGCACACACCATCCCGTTGCCCCAAACGACGAACGGCGACGAGCCGTTCTCCAGGCGCGTCGCCGTCCATCGTACAGCGGTCCGGCCGTGTGCCGGATCAGCGCCGAAAGACTATCGTCTTGTTGCCGTCCACTATGACGCGGTCCTCCAGGTGCCACTTGACGGCCCTGGCCAGCACGTGACGCTCGATGTCCGCGCCCAGCCGCTTGAGGTCGTCGAGATCGTGGCTGTGGGTGACGCGGATGACGTCCTGTTCGATGATCGGCCCCTCGTCCAGCTCCTGGGTGACGTAGTGGGCCGTGGCCCCTATGAGCTTCACCCCGCGCTCGTGCGCCCGGCGATAGGGGTCCGCGCCCACAAAGGCGGGCAGGAAGGAATGATGAATGTTGATGATCCGTCCGCTGAACCGGGACACGAAGTCCGGCGTGAGGATCTGCATGTAGCGGGCCAGGACGATGAGGTCCGCCCGCCCCTCCATCAGCTCCATCATGGCGTCCTCGGCGGCCACCTTGTCACGCAGCGTCGGCCCCACGGGCACATGGTGAAAGGGCACGCCGAAGTGCTCGACCGAGCCGCGCAAATCCGGATGGTTGCTGATGACCATGGTCACCTCTGTCTCCAGATCGCCCCGCTTGGCACGCCACAGGAGTTCCATGAGGGCATGGTCCACCCTGGAGCAGAGAATGGCCATCTTCTTGGGCTCCCAGACCGGGCTGAGGCTCCAGTCCATGATGAAGCCGTCCGTCACCTCGCGGGCAAACTCCTCGCGCAGCCGCTCCAGCCCGTCGAGGTCGAGACCGGGCAGATAGAACTCGTTGCGCATGAAGAAACGGCCGCCCTCCGGGTCTGTCGAGTGCTGATTGGAGTGGATGATATTGGCATCCTTGCGGTGCAAAAAGCCGCTGACTGCGGCCACAATGCCGGGCTGGTCCGGGCAGGTGATGAGCAGCCGGACGGTGCTCTCTTTGGATTCGGTCATGATCTGTATCGCCTGGTTCGTTATGAATGACTCCGGCCGAGGATGGCCGGAACCGGAAGTTGCAAGGTCCGAAGAAGGCATCTACTCCAAAAATCCGCCGAACAAAAGCCCCTTGTATGCGCCTTTTCCGGGATGGAACCCAATTGCGTCCGCACCTGTTTTGCTATAGGGTCTGACCCACAAAAACGTAACCTTTCAGAGGTATATTTCATGTCTGAAGCCGCACTCAAGAAAGTCATGGACCACGCCGCCGCCGGACTGACGGCCCGCAAGGCGTTCTTCGATACCAAGGCAGAGCTCGTGGTGGAGATTGCCCGCGCCATGGCCGTGTGCCTGGCCAGCGGAGGAAAGGTCATGTTCTGCGGCAACGGCGGCAGCGCGGCCGACTGCCAGCATCTGGCCGCGGAGTTCACCAACCGCTTCAAGCTCGAACGTCCCCCGCTTCCCGGGCTGGCCCTGACCACCGACACCTCGGCCCTGACCGCCATCGCCAACGACTACAGCTTCGACGAGGTCTTCTCCAAGCAGCTCCAGGCCCTGGGCCGTCCCGGCGACATCCTGGTGGGCCTCTCCACCTCCGGCACGAGCGCCAACGTCATCCGCGCCATGCGCGAGGCCAAGCGCAACAACATAGTCACGGTAGGCATGGCGGGACAGAGCGGCGGCGAGATGGCGGCCGTGGCCGACTTCCTCGTCACCGTCCCCTCCGCAGACACGCCGGTCGTCCAGGAGATTCATATTTCAGCCGGGCACATGATGTGCCATCTGGTGGACCACTTCCTTTTTGAGGCAGTGGCCGAGCTGACCCCGTTTCTGCCGCAGGAGGGATGACCGTGCCCTTGATGCGCGCGCTTATCGTGGAAGACACGCTCATCAATCAGGAATATCTGAAGATGATCTTGTCTGCCTGGGGCGAATGTCAGGTAGCGGAATCGGGTGAACAGGCCGTGGACGCCTTTGCCGGAGCCCTGGACTCCACGCCGTTCGACGTCGTCTTCATGGACGTCATGCTCCCCGGAATGGACGGGCTCCAGGCTCTGGAGCGCATACGGGCCCTGGAGCATGACAGGGGCATCCAGCCGGAAAAAGTCGTCAAGACGATCATCACCACGGCCATGGACGACGAGACGCCCATACGAAGCAACACTGACGACCACGCCATTTCCTTTGTCGCCAAGCCCGTCCGCCAGGAAACGGTGGAAGCGGCGCTGAGGCAATTCGGCCTGATAGACTGATCCGGCGCGCCCGGTCCGACGCAGCAGGCCCCCGCCGGAATGATCCGGCGGGGGCCTGCTGCGTCGCGACGTCACGGTCTCACGGCATGGAGTGGGACTAGAACTTCTCGCGCCGGATGCGGATGGTCAGCCCCTTGGTGCGAAGATGCCCAGCCAGACGCTCGGCGCGCTTGAGGCTCGGCACGGTGCTGACTACCAACTGCGCCATGCCCGACTCATCCCAGACCCAGATGTTCTCAGCCAGGACGAGACCGCTGGCGCGGACTTCATCCAGAAGGCGCTCGCGGGCGGCGTCGCGCTCCTCAAGGGATTCCTTTTCGAGCGCCTCGCCGCAGACCAGAACCCACCAGCCGAGAGGGCGCACCTCCGGGTCCATTTCCTCGCCGAAGCTGCGGCCTATCTCGGCCGCCTGCCCCTGACGCACCGAAGCGGTCATGCGCAGGATACTTTCCTCGACCTGGGCAACGGTGTTGCTGGCCATGCTTCCTCTATGCCGGTCCGTCTCGTGGGCGGACTGAATCTTCGTGCTCTTTGGTCCCATGTGCAAAGGATAATCCGGCGCATGCCGACTTGGCAAGGGGGTTGTACCGTTGTTTCACGCATTTCCAGCCCCTTGCGCACGGGATGGACGCGGTGTACTCAGTGATATGGTCATCCTCTCCGCCCCTCGCGTCAGGCGCACCACGGCGCAGCGCATAGCGCGCGTCCTTATTGGCGCGGCTACGGTCTGGCTCATCATATACGGGCTGAGCCTTATCCCCTACGACATCCTGCGGGCCGAGGGCGCGTGATGGAGGCCGATTTCCTCATCGTCGGTGCGGGCAGTGCCGGCTGCGCCATCGCCTACCGGCTGGCCGAGGCGGGCAAGTCGGTTCTGGTGATCGAACACGGCGGCAGCGACGCGGGGCCGTTCA
>CAMYLL010000198.1 GCA_947259235.1 uncultured Pseudodesulfovibrio sp.
GGCATGGGCATGGAGGACGAGGGCGCCCGGCGCACCGTCTCCAAGAAGACGCTCAAGGAGCGCAAGAAGAAGAAGCTCAACAAGCAGAATCGGAAGAAGAAAAAGAAATAGGGATCAAAAGACGGCGTCGTCTTTATACAGATAATCACCTTGCCAAGTATTAGGCAAAAACGTATTAACACACTATTGGGGGTATAATTACCATGGCTATGAAAATCAGACTGACCCGGATGGGTGCCAAGAAGCGTCCCTTCTACCGCGTGGTGGCTCTCGACAGCGCCGTTCGTCGTGACGGCCGTCCCGTCGAGTACCTTGGATACTACAATCCGATGGTCGAACCCGCTGAAGTCAAGCTCGACATGGAAAAGATCGAGAAGTGGCTCAAGCAGGGCGCAGAGCCGAGCAATACCGTTCGTTCCCTGTTGAAGAATGCCGGCAAGTAGCAACGTGCTTTACTCGTCCGGCCATCTGTTTGGCAGCTCAAGTACAAGGCGCTTGACGACGCGCCTACACCGGAGGAAGACGTCATGCTGAAAGAGATGATCGAGTACATTGCCAAGTCGCTGGTGGACAATCCGGATGAGGTGCACGTTTTGGAAGTGGAAGGGGAGCAGACCTCGGTCATCGAGCTGAAGGTGGCCAAGGAAGACCTCGGCAAGGTCATTGGCAAACAGGGCCGCACGGCCCGTGCCATGCGCACCCTGCTGGGCGCGGCCTCCACCAAGGCCAAGAAACGCTCCGTTCTGGAAATTCTCGAGTAGAAACGAACGCTCCCGCCGGGAGCGTTGCGACAATGTTCCCCCGCCGGCGCTTTGGACCGCGGGGCGCAGGAAAAGCTCAAGGCCGACGCGCAGCCGTGCGCCAGGGCTTGAGCTTTTCGCACCTGCTCGGGGCGCGTCTTTCGCGCCCCGGCATTCGTTGTCCGCTCGTACAACCAGGCAGTTGGTGCAGCACATGGGACAGACCGGACTCGTTCTCGTGGGCGGGGTCGTCAAGGCGCACGGAATTCGGGGAGAGATCTGCATCAAGAGCCATGCCGACTCTCCATCGCTTTTCGGCAGCGTGCCCGCCCTGTATCTCCGGGATGGCGACAAGCCGCCCCGGTCCTTTGCCGTGCGCTCCTGGCGCGAACACAAGGGGTTTGTCCTGCTCGTTCTCAAGGGCGTGGCCGATCGCGACCAGGCCGAGGCCCTGCGCGGGTTCGAGGTGCTGGTGCGCGAGGAGGACCTGCCCGAGCTGGACGAGGGGGAGCACTACCTCTACCAGATGCTCGGCTGCAGGGTGATCCTTGAGGACGGAACGGACGTGGGCGTGCTCGAAACCTTCTTCGAGACCGCCGGGCAGGACACCTGGGTCATCGTCAACGAGGCGGGCACGGAAATCCTCCTGCCCGCAGTGCCGGAGTTCGTCCTTGATGTGGACCTGGACGCCGAGGTCATCGTTGTCGATCCGCCCGAGGGACTGCTCGACCTCTACCTGAACCCCGAGCCGCCGAAGAAGAAGCCTGTTCGTCAGCCGTGTGCCAAGACCGGGGCCAAGACCTCATGAACTTCCATCTGGTCAGCATCTTCCCCCACTATTTCGAGACGCCGCTCTCGTCCGGCCTCATGGGCAAGGGCGTGGAAAGCGGGCTCGTTTCCTTCGACCATGTGGACGTGCGCCACTTCGCCGGGGGCATCCACAAGTCCGTTGACGACCGTCCCTTTGGCGGTGGGCCGGGCATGCTGCTCAAGCTCGATCCCATGGTCAAGGCGCTGGCTTCCATCGAGTCGCCGGGGCGCATGCTCATGCTCTCGCCGCGCGGCAAGCCGCTGACCCAGGACCGGGTGCGCGAGCTGGCCCGGGAGGAGGACGTCACCCTCATCTGCGGCCGCTACGAGGGCATCGACGAGCGCGTCCTGGACCTGTTTCCCATCGAGCTGGTCAGCGTGGGCGATTTCGTGCTCAACGGCGGCGAGGCGGGCGCGGTCTGCCTCATAGAGGCCGTGGCGCGGCTGTTGCCCGGCTTCATGGGCCATACCGACTCCGGCGACGAGGAGAGCTTCTCCTCCGGCCTGCTGGAATACCCGCATTACACCCGGCCCGACGAGTTCGAGGGACTGACCGTGCCCGAGGTGCTGCGCGGCGGCGACCACGGCAAGATCGAGCAGTGGCGGCGCGAGCGCTCGCTGGAGACGACCCTGCGCGACAGGCCGGACCTGCTGCCCGGGGCCGGGCTCACGGTGGAGGACGTGGACCATCTGCGCTCGCTCTCCCGCACGCGCCTGGGGCGCAACCTCTATATCGCCCTGGTCCACTACCCGGTGGTCAACAAGTTCGGCGAGAAGGTCGCCGTTTCCGTGACCAATCTCGACCTGCACGACATGTCGCGGGTGGCCCGCAGCTACGGTCTGGGCGGGTTCTACGCCACCACGCCCATAGAGGATCAGAAGGCCCTGGCCGAGCATCTCCTGGCCCACTGGCGCGAGGGCGCGGGCAGCGTGGCCAACCCGGACCGGGCCGAGGCGTTCTCCAAGGTCAAGGTTTTTGACGATATCGAGGGCGCGGTCCTTGACATCGAATCGCAAACAGGGCAATGTCCCCGCCTCGCAGCCACGTCAGCGCGGCTGGATCGCAAGCCCGGGGCAGAGCCCGCTCTGACCTACCTGGAAATGCGAAAATGGCTTGAGAAATCGCCGGTTTTGCTCATCTTCGGCACTGGCCACGGGCTGGCCGAGGAAGTGCTGGGCAAGGCCGAGGGCGTGCTCAGGCCGATCCGGTACCTGGACGATTACAACCATCTGTCAGTGAGGAGCGCGGTCGCCATCATCGTCGACCGTCTCGTGGCGGATGAATACTAGAATAGATTTTCCGTTCACAAGGAGAATGACCATGAACATCATGAAGCAGATCGAATCCGAGCACATCCGTCTCGACATCCCGGAGTTCAAGGCCGGTGACACCATCAAGGTCCATTACCGGATCGTCGAGGGCGAGAAAGAGCGCATCCAGGTCTTCCAGGGTGCGGTCCTGCGTCGCCGTCGCGGAACCACCAACGCCACCTTCACCGTCCGCAAGATTTCCGACGGCGTGGGCGTGGAGCGCGTGTTCCCGACCAACTCCCCGTTCATCGACAACGTCGAGATCGTCTCCGAGGGCAAGGTCCGCCGCAGCCGCATCTACTACCTGCGCAACCTGCGCGGTAAGGCTGCCCGCATCAAGTCCAAGCAGATCTGGGAATAGTTTTTCGGCAAGCGGGCGTCTGCCCGGTGTCGCGGTCGGCTCTGCCTCCTGCGCGTGAAAACGCGTTGCGGGCGTGAACTGATCCGCCCATGGGCCACGGCCCCTTCCTGAAATCAACCAGGCTCATTACGCGAGATCCCGGCCCGGAGTGTCAGCTGACACTCCGGGCTTTCGTGGTTTGCCGCATGGCCAGCCGTAAAATTGTCGCACCCGTCACCTTTCTTCCCTTCTCATTTCCTTCCGTTTCAGGCACTGATACCTCCAGAGGAAAACAATGATCCAACCCTATCCGACCTCCCATGCCGCCTATCCTCCGGAGGCCGTCGCCGGTGTTGACGAGGCCGGGCGCGGCTGCCTGGCCGGGCCGGTGGTGGCCGGGGCCTGCATCCTGCCCGCCGACTACGACCTGCCGGGCCTCACCGACTCCAAGCAGCTCACCGCCGCCCGGCGCGAAACACTCTACGCCCTCATCAGGGAGCAGGCCGTGTCCTGGGCCGTGGGCGTGGCCTGGCCCCGCGAGATTGACGCCGTCAATATCCTCCAGGCCACCTTCCTGGCCATGGGGCGCGCCGTCCGCGCCCTGGCCGTGTCCCCACGCTTCCTGCGCATCGACGGCAACAAAACCATTCCCGACTACGCCCTGAAGCTCTCCCTGCCCCAGGAATGGGTGATCAAAGGCGACGGAACCATCCCCGCCATCTCCGCCGCCTCCATACTGGCCAAGACCTTTCGCGACCGCCTGATGGTCAAGCTTGACCGCCGCTACCCCGGCTACGGCCTGGCCAAACACATGGGCTACGGCACGCAGGATCACATGGAAGCAATCCGGCGCATCGGCCCGAGCCCCATGCACCGGCTCACCTTCCGGGGCGTCAAGCCCGAGGAGCGGCCCCAGCAACAGGCAACCCTCTTCTAGCAGGCTGTTGAAAAGCGCACGATGGCTGCGTTGCTGCGAGCCGGGCACACCCTCGCGTAGGAAGACTACGCGTCGGCCGTGCCCGACTCTTGCGCCTTGCCTTCGCCCGCTTTTGAACAGCCTGCGAAAGGTGCTAAGCGCACGATGGCTGCGTTGCCGCGAGCCGGGTACACCCTCGCGTAGGAAGACTACGCGTCGGCCGTGCCCAACTCTTGCGCCTTGCCCTCGCCCGCTTTTGAACAGCCTGCGAATGGTGCTAAGCGCACGATGGCTGCGTTGCCGCGAGCCAGGCACACCCTCGCGCAGGAAGACTGCGCGTCGGCCGTGCCCGACTCGTGCGCCATTCGCGCAGGGTGGGTTGCGCAGGGCGGGGCGGCGTTGCTTTACGGCTGAAATGGGTCGGGGTTCCAGCCCGTTGTCCGCTGGCGCCCGGGCCACCCCTGTGCTATCGGAATCCCCATGGGATTTCTGAGCAGATTCACCCAGGCCAGGGAGCGGGGCACTCTCGGCGAGGATGCGGCCGCCCGCTATCTCGAAAGCCGGGGCATGCGCGTGCTCGATCGCAACTGGCGGTATCGTCAGTGGGAGCTGGACCTGGTCTGCCGCGACGGGGACACCCTGGTTTTCGTGGAGGTCAAGACGCGCAATGCCGGAACGCTGGGCACGCCTGCCGACGGGCTGAACCGCGCGAAGCGGGCGCGGCTGGTCAAGGCGGCCTCGCAATACCTGAGCGCCAAGGGGCTGTGGGACGAGCCGTGCCGGTTCGACCTCGCCTCGGTTGTGGATATGGGAACCTCCATGGATGTTGAGCACATAGAAAACGCTTTCGACCTCACGGGGCTGGGCATATGAACGAGACGGGATATCTTTGGGTGGTGGCCACGCCCCTGGGCAACGCGGAGGACCTCTCCCCGCGCGCGCGGCGCGTACTGGCCGATGCCGATGTCATTCTGGCCGAGGACACCCGCCGGGCGGGGCTGCTTTTCAAGCGGCTGGGCCTTGAGCGCCATGGTCGGCTGATGAGCTTTTTTGAGCACAATGAGGAAAAACGGCTGCCCAAAGTGCTGGGGTTCCTCGAAGAGGGGCTGTCCGTGGCCCTCATCTCGGACGCCGGGACGCCACTGCTTTCCGATCCCGGGTTCACTCTGGTGCGGGCCTGCCGCGAGCAGGGGTTTCCCGTCTCGCCCGTGCCCGGGCCCAGTGCGCCTGTGGCGGCCTTGTCCGCCTCGGGCCTGCCGCCCCTGCCCTATACTTTCCTGGGCTTCACCCCGAGAAAGAAGACCCAGACAGAGGCCCTGTTCCTGGCCCATCGGGATACCGGGGCCACCCTGGTCCTCTTCGAGCGCAAGTCCCGGCTGGCCGGAACGCTGGCCATCGCCGCCGACATCCTGGGAGATCGCGAGTTCTGCGTGGCCCGCGAGCTGACCAAGGAGTATGAGGAATTTCTGCGCGGCCGCCTGGGCGACCTCGGCGCGCTGGACCTGGAGCTGCGCGGCGAGCTGACTGATATTGAT
>CAMYLL010000199.1 GCA_947259235.1 uncultured Pseudodesulfovibrio sp.
GACCCGAATCAGCTCGTATGGTGGTATGTGGACGGACGCTTTGCCGGAACGGCGAGCGGATCGCGGCCGCTTTTCTGGACCATGGTCCCGGGCAGACACACGGCCTCGGTCACCGATGCCCAGGGGCGGACGGAAACCGTGGCCTTCCGCGTCCTCGAATGAACCGGCAGGGATGACGGATGCGTGGCGGCTCAGCCCGTCCGATCCTGATTCCCCGGGAAGGTGATGGTAAGGGTCGTGGTGTTGGCGGCATCGGAGGTCTGCATGGTGATGTCGTACTCCATGGCGTCGGCCAGGAGCTTGGCCGAATAGGTTCCCAGCCCCGTGCCCGAGGACTTGCCGTAGGTCCTGTACTTTTCAAAAAAATGTTCACGCAGGACGGACGGCACAACCCCGGCATTGCGTATACTCAGACGCCGGGGCGCGGCGGAGACCAGCATAAGCTCGATGGTCCCGTCCTCGGGCGACGCCTCCGCCGCGTTTGCCAGGAGATTGGAAAGCAGGGGATGAAGGGTGGTCCGCACCGTCAGGGACTTGTCGTCGAGCAAGACCCGCATCTGTTTTTCAAGGCGGCGCAGGACGACAAGGGCGTCCACCGGCTCGGGCACATGCTCGTAGGTTCCCACCTCCATCTTGAACATGTCCAGCGAGAGATCGATCATGCGCAGCATGCGCTCCCCGCTCTCCTCGATGATCTTCAGCATGTCGCGCTGTTCCTCGGTCAGGTTATCGTCCATCTCAAGAACTCTGGGCATACCGATGATGCCCGAAAGGGGCGCCTTGAGGTCGTGGCGCATGGTCCGCTCGACGTCCTCCTTGAGCCTGTCCAGGTCCTTGCGGTCCGAGATGTCTTCCTTGACGGCCAGATAGTTGACGATCTCGCCCGCGCTGTTCCTGACGGGCGAAACGGTCACCTGCTCCCAAAAGAGTTCGCCGCTCTTCTTGCGGCTGCACACTTCGCTCGCCCATGTCTTTCCGGACGCGATGGTCTCCCGTGCGTTGCGGAAAAATTCGCCGTCGTGGACCTCGGAATGGAGGAAGTCCTGGGACCGGCCCACGACATCCTCGCGGGCGTAGCCAGTTATCCGGCTGAAGGCAGGATTGACATACTCGACGACCCCGTCGGTGTCCGTGATGACGATGGATATGGGGCTGTGCTCCACTGATCGCTTGAGCTTGATCAACTCCAGCTCGGCCGCCTTGCGCCGGGTGATGTCAAAGCCCAGGGCAGCCACGGCGATCACCGTGCCGTTCTCCATGAGAGGACAGAAGATGTTCTCGAAGGTGCGCCCGTCCCGGCTGTCCTCGAAGCGCTCCTCGACACCAGTGGAACACGCCTTGAGCACCTTGGCCTTGCGCGTCCGGGCGACCTCGGGCGGCAGCAGCGGCCACAGGCTGGTCCCGGTCAGCGCCTCGCCCGTGGTGTCCAGGCGGCGGGCCGCGGCCCTGTTGCAGAAGAGCACGGTCCCGTCCGGGGCCAGGAGCAGGGCCGTCTCGTTGATGCCGTTGAGGAATCCCTGGAGCATGGCGTCGCGCCGGGCCAGGGCCTGCTCGCCCTCCTGGCGGTCCAGGGCCAGGACAAAGACGTTGGCAAAGCGGGAGACGGCGTGAAGGATGTAGTCCGTATACGGCGCATCCCTGCCGGCCACGGCCACCAGCCCGCGCACCGAACCGCCGACGGAACCCGGAGCCACCAGAAACCGGTCAACGTCCGTTCCGCTCCCGTCCACCTCGATGAATTCGTCCAGCTCGCCGGGGGTGTTGGCGTAAAAAGGCTGTGCGGCATGGGCTCCCTGTACAATCCGGGCGGCCCGCCTGTCCCACGTTCCTTCGGATTCCAGGGCGTCGGTCTGCCTGTGGATGGTCACGGCGCGGGACTCCCGGTCCACCGAGGCCACGAAGCCGTGCCTGCTGCCCGAGAGCCGCAGGGCCTCGTGCAGGATGATGTCCGAGAGTTCGTCCACGGTATAGCGGCTGGAGAGGAGGGACTCCATGCACCCGGCCACGGCGCCGTTGACGTCGAGCTGCCACTCCATGGTGTGCCGGCTCTGGGTCAGCTCGGTCACGTCCTGAAGGGCTGCGAAAAGATGGTGTCCCTCGCCGTTCTCCCCTGGCTCCATCACATAGCTCAGCTTGCCCCAGCGCTCGCCCCCGTCCACCTGTGTGAAGCGGATGAGCATGTCCTGCATGCCCATCTCGGGCGGGGTGGTGACGATGGCCTCCACGGAAGCACGGTGAATCGGCTGGACATGGTCCAGGAAAAGCTCGAAGGACGGCTTGGCCTCGCTCGGAAGGTAGCCGAAGAGGCGGTACGCCTGATCGGACCAGATCATCCTGCCGGAGCGTGGAACGTAGTCGAAATCCCCCAGCCGGGCGGTCAGCTGCGAGCGCTTGAGCCGGGCCTCGCTGGCGGCCAGCCTGTGAAAGATCAGGTCGTAGGGCTTGCGGATGCCTGTCTCGATGATCGCCTTGTATATGAAGAAAAAGGAGAATATCTTGAGGTAGTGGCCCATCAGGTTCGAGAATCCATAGTTGCTGATGTAGAAGGTGAAGGACAGCTCCGCGCCGATGGTGAAGAGCAGGGAGAGAACCAACGCCCGATGAACCGACGGATCGAAACGGGAGCGCATGCGCATGAGGATCAGCAGGCTCAGGAACAAAATCGCGCAGATGAGGTATTCGCTGTATTTCTTGAACGCCGTCTGGCCCACGCCCTCCACGAAGCAGACCGGGAATATCTTCCACCAGAAGATGGACGCCACGATGACCGCCGTGACCGCCGCAAAACCGGCAAACACCCCGTAGGGCGAGAGGCGTCGGCGCTCGCCCACGAAGATGAAGGCCAGGAGCAGGGAGAGACTCTCCAGCCCCCGCGTGGCTATCCAGAGCTGGTTCGCGTAGAAGTCGTAGTCCGTGAAGATGGCCATGCCCTTGTAGGACAGGGTGTGCAGCAGGTCGAGAAAGGCGATGAACAGATAGGCTATGGACAGGAAGACCAGATAGTCGCTGCGCATATAGCGCCGGGAGTTCCAGCCCAGAACAAAGATGCCGCAGGCCACGATGATGCTGAACATCTCGGCCAGGCAGTGAAAGAGTAGATAGCTGTAAAGACTGCTGAAATACAGCCCCGCCAGGGCGGCTATGCCCAGAACGCCCTGACTCATCCTCGCGGATACGGCCGATGTCTCGCCCATGTGCTCCTGCCTCTCTTTAGCCGTCACGGCATGACGGCTGATACATGTCCGGCCTCCCTCTCCGGTCCCTTTTCCCGTTTATCCGGCCGCCCTCCCGGCCGTCCCGCCGGCGGTTTACGCCTCGGCGGGAACCAGCTCCGCAATCAGCCGCTGCAGCTCGTGCGACATGGCCGACAGCTCCCGGACGGCGTCTGCCGCCTGGACCATTCCCTGGCTCGTCTCGGTCACGATGACGTTGACCTCGTTGACCGCGCTGTTGATCTCTTCCGACGCGGCGGACTGCTCCTCGCTGGCCGTGGCGATCCCTTCCACCTGACGTGCGCTGTTGTCCACCAGGCCGACAATGGTCGCCAGGGCCTCGCCCGACTCCGCAGCCAGGTCCGTGGCCCGCTGCACGGCCTCGGTGGCCTTGCCCATGCTGCTCACGTTCTCCCGGGCCGACAGCTGGATAGCCCCGATGGAATCCCCGACCTCCTTGGTGGCGTTCATGGTCTTCTCGGCCAGCTTGCGCACCTCGTCGGCCACCACGGCAAAGCCGCGACCGGCGTCGCCCGCACGGGCGGCCTCGATGGCCGCGTTGAGGGCCAGCAGGTTGGTCTGGTCCGCGATGTCCTCAATGACGTTCATGATCTGGCCGATGGACTCGGCCTTGCCGTCCAGGGCCTGCATGGACGCGGAAAGGGTCTCCGCCAGCCGCCGCACGTCGTCGATGGCCGACACCGCGTCACGCACCACAACCGCGCCCTTTTCGGCCTCGCCGCGGGCCGTGGACGAGCTTTCAGCCGCGCTGGACGCATTCTGAGCCACCTCAAGCACCGTGGCGTTCATCTGCTCCATGGCCGTTGCCGTCTCGGTCATGCGGTCGCTCTGCACCTGGGCGCCGCTGGAAACCTGATCCACCTGGGCCGAGAGTTCCTCGGCCGCCGAGCCCAGGCGCTGGGAAATGGTATCGGCGCGCGCCGCGATGGACTGCATGCGCCGCTGGGCCTGCACTATGGCCGTCTGGTCCAGGACCACCTCCAGGGCTCCGACCACACCGCCCTTGCGGTCCAGAATGGGAACCGCCGAGTAGGCGATCTCAAGGTCGTTGTCGCCGGGGTGGGCGTCGGTGGCCGAGCTGGCGGGACCGTTGGAAGCCATGGCCCGGTTGCAGGCACAATTCTCGGTTTTGCAGTCTCCAGTCTTGAAGAAATCGTGGCACTTGGTACCCCGGAGCCGCTCCATGGTGGAACCGCCCGCGCCCGCGCCCGCCTTGTTCATGAAAAGGATGTTGTATTCATCATCGATGGTCATGATCGGCGTGGGGACATTGTCGATGAAGCCGACCAAGGCGTCCGCCATGAGGTTGGTGTTGGTCATCAGTTCGGCATAGGCCCCGGTGTATTTTCCGGGATCGCTGCGCTTGGTGAGCCTGCCCGAGGAAAGGGCCGCGGACATGGCGTCGATATCCTCGGCCACGCCTTTCAGGGTGGCGGGGATGGTGCGAATGGCCTCGGCCAGGATGCCGACCTCGTCCTTTTGCCGCACGGCCAGCTCGGCCGTGAAGTTGCCTGCGGCGACCTCGCGCGCATAGGCCGCCGCCTTTCTGACGGGCCGCACGATGGACAGGGTGATGATCAACGCCACCACCAGGGAGAGCGCCGTGGCACCGCCCGCACCGGACAGGGTGGCCCTAACCAGGGCGCTGTGCCGGGCGTCGAAATTCTCATCCGCAGTGACCGCGTCCGCGCCGAGCCCCTCGACCAGCACGTCCAGGGTCTGCATGGTCTCCTCGCCGAGCTTTCCGGCGCGGCGATTGAGGGCGGCGATGCGGGCCGGGTCATCCCCGATGTCGGCCAGGGCGAACAGGATGTCCTGCTCGACGAAGCCCAGATATTTCTTATAATTTTCCGCAAACGCCGCCGCGGCCGCGCGCTGGGTGTCGTTCTTGGCCATGGCCGCCACGCTGGCCATGTCCTTTGCGGCCTGGGCCTTGTAGCTGGCAAGGCGCGTTCTCACGTCACCCGCCTCGCGGTGGATGAGTGCGTCGGCGACCAGGGTATAGAAATTCTCCAGGCGGGAGTCGATGCTGCCTATCTCCAGGGCGTCATTCGCGATCCGGGAGCCGACATGCTGGAGCTCTCCCAGATCCTTGAGGGAGCGCCACTGATAGAGTGAAATGCCTGCCATCAGGACAAGGACCAGGCCGAACCCCATAACAAGACGAACGCCGATCTTCACATTACCTATACCCAAGTTCATCATTCTCCTAAAAAATAGGCGCATTTTCAGAATTCTGTTGCCATTCGAAAAATTCAGCCTAATATAGAAGGTTCCCACTTGTAGCTGGAGGGTGGAGCCATGCGGGAAAACAAGCTGGAATGGATGCTTAGGACGTT
>CAMYLL010000200.1 GCA_947259235.1 uncultured Pseudodesulfovibrio sp.
GGGAGGGACAGCAACGGTTAAGGCATTATGGGTCAGACGTGAAATTGACAGACCACACGTCACCGGTTTGGCCCAAAGAGTGACAGAGTAATATATCGCGAGCGTTCGGCAATTACCTGATCAGGCCATGTCAACCAGACGAAGGGCGGTGGACAAATGACCAATATCCGGTCACAATCTGGTTACTGACATCTGGCTACTGACTACTCTATTTACGAGGAGATTCTAATGTCACTACCGGCAAAAGTCGAATACCTCATCATTGGAGCCGGGGTTCACGGCCTGTCGCATCTGGTCAACTCGGGCCGGGTGGGGCTGCTTTCCGGCAAGCCAGACCTCGACCCGCTGGTCGGAAGTGCTGTCGATTTCATGCTGCGCCCCGGCGCGGCGGTTGGGAAATAATCTGAATAATGCAGGTGTGATACCATGAAACGTCTGGTGGTCTATTTGATGGCGGTGTGTGCCCTGTGCGCGGCGGCGGGCCTGGCCGGGTGCGGCAGCGACCGCTTTGCCGACGACCCCAAGCCCGGAGTGGAGAAGTCCTCCGTACCGGGCAGCGCCCTGGCCGAGGCGGCCGCGGCAGAGGTCGAAACAAAGGAAGCCCCGGTCATGGAGCCGACCCGCAGCCGCGAGACCTTTACGGCCAGCTCTGCGGCCCGGCGCGCCGTGCTCACCGGGTTCACCCGGGCGCGCAACCTGATGACCCTGGTCTCCGAGGAGTCGGGCCGGGTGCACAAGGTGGTGGCCGATGTGGGCGACACCCTGGGCGAGCACGGCCTGTTCGCCGAGCTGGACACCACCTTCATCGAACTGGACCTGGCCGGGAACCGGGCGGACCAGCAGCGGCTTAAAAGCGAGCTGGCCTACAGCGAGAAGGAGCTGAGCCGCTACCAGGAGCTGGTCGAGAGCAAGAACGCGGCCCAGTCCACCCTGGACAACAATGTCCGCGCCCATCAGACGGCCCTGCAACAGCTGCGGGCCAAGCAGATCGAGGAGCGGGTGCTCATGGAGCGGATGAAGCGGTTCTCCCTGCTCGGCCCTCCCGGCTGGAAGGTCGTGACCCGCTACATAGAACCGGGCGAATGGCTGACCAAGGGCGAAAAGGTGGCCGAACTGGGCCGCTACGACGTGCTCCTGGTTCCCTTTGCCCTGTCCAGCGAGGAATACCGCGCCCTGAAGGAGCAGGGAGAGACGCTCAGGCTCACCCTGACGGACCTGAATATGCCCGTTGCGGCCACGGTGGCCCGCGTCTCGCCCGGGTTTGATCCCCAGACGCGCAAGATCAACGTGGACCTGGAGATCGCCCAGGGGGATTTCGAGTTCAGGGGCGGCCTGCGGGCCGAGCTGGTCCTGGACCTGCCCGATCCGGGCGGGGCCGTGCTGGTTCCGGCCTCGGCCCTGGTCAAGGCGTATGAGGATTTCTTCCTCATGACTCCCGACGGCGAGCGGGTCCGCGTCGTGGTCCTTGGCAGCTCCGACGACGGCAAGCGGCGCGTTACCAGTCCCGACGTGCGCCCCGGCGACACGTTCCTGCTGCAACCCTAAATCAACTGCCCGACACCCGGTGAAAAAACGCCCGCTGCCCAGGAGCCGCAAGAGATGACGACGACCAGAAAGGACACGCCCATTCAGGGGCTGGTGCGCATGACCCTCGGCCAGAAGGTGCTGGTCAATCTCGTGTTCGTGGTGCTCATGGTGGTGGGCGTGTTCTGCGTGTTCAGCCTGCCTGTGGAGCGCTACCCGGATGTGCGCATGGGCAAGGTCATCATCAGCGGGTTCCTGCCCGGAGCCAGCCCGGACGAGATGGAGATGCTCGTCACCCGCAAGATCGAGGACGCCCTGGAGGATCTGGAAAACGTGGAGTTCATCCGGTCCAGGTCATTTCGTCAGCGAGTCTCGATACTTGTCAAATTTCTGGACGACACGGACTACGACAGCCTGTATGACGAGCTGCGCTTCAAGGTGCTCTCCATCCAGAACGACCTTCCGGCGGATATGGACCCGCCGACCTTCACGGTCATCCGCATCAGCGAGTGGCTGCCCGTCATCTCCGTCAACCTCGTGGGCGACCGGTCGAACCGCGCCCTGACCCTCATGGCCGAGGAGATGAAGATCCCCCTGCAGCGCATCCCGGGAGTCAAGGAGGTGAAGATCGAAGGCGAGTACACCCGCGAGTTCCACGTCTCCCTGGACCCGAACAAGCTCATGCGTCTGGGCGTCACCTTCGACGAGGTGGCCAAGGCGCTGGAGGGGGCCAATGTCTCGGTTCCGGCTGGTGATTTTGTCAGCGATTCCGGGGAATACGTCATTGTCGTGGACGAGCGGTTCCGCACCCGCGACGCCGTGGCCGCCACCATCATCCGGCGCGACCTGGACGGCTCCTTCGTCACGGTGGGGGACGTCATGAGCCGGGCGGCCGTTGATTACCGCGATCCCTTCGTGGTGTCCTCGGTCAACGGCAAGGACTCCGTGGCCGTCAAGATCATCAAGACCCCGGAAGGCAACGCCCTGGACATCGGCGCGGCGGTGGAGGACGTGGTGGCCCGGTTCCGGGCCAAGCTCGACAAGGAGGGCGTGGAGCCGGTGCTGACCCAGGACCAGCGGGTCTACGTCAACGAGAACATCTCCACCCTCGGCTCCAACCTGCTGGTGGGTATCGTCCTGGTCTGCGGCTGCATCTGGCTGGTCATGGGCTTCCGCAACGCCATGCTGACCACCGTGGGCGTGCCGTTCTCCTTCCTGGTGACCATGGTCATCATGAAGCTGACGGGCAACTCCCTCAATGAAATCACGCTCTTTTCATTCGTCCTGGTCAGCGGCATCATCGTGGACGACGCCATCGTGGTGGTGGAGAACATCTACCGGCACGCCCAGGAGGGCAAGCGGCTCCGGGAGGCGGTCATCGACGGAACCTGCGAGGTCTTCCTGCCCGTGCTGGCCGCCACGTCCACCACGGTTGCCGCGTTCCTGCCCATGCTGATCATGACCGGGTCCATCGGCGAGTTTTTTGCCCAGGTACCCAAGGCGGTGAGCTTCGCCATCGTGGCCTCGCTCATCGAGTGTCTGTTCATCCTGCCGCCCCATTTCATGGACTGGCCCGGGGCCAGGGCGCTTGAAAAGGACGCCCGCAGCCATGCCCGCCGCGCCTCCGACCCCCGCTTTCTCGTGGCCCTGCGCACCCTTGCGGACAGGGTGCTAAGGCTCACCATGCGCAACAAGTGGAAGACCATGACCGTGGTCTTCGGCTCCTTTGTCCTGGCGGTGGTCATGCTGGTGGTCTCGGTTGCGGGCATCGTGCCCCTGCTGCGGATCAAGTTCTTCCCCGATGAGTACAATCTCTACTACGTGTCCATGGAAGGCCCGGTGGGGACCGACGTTTCCGTCTCGTCCCAGAAGGCCAAAGAGGTCTCGCGGGCCATCGCCGGGTTCGGGCCGGGAACCACCAAGGCGTGCTCGGCCCTGGCGGGCATGGACATCAACGACGACTACGAGAGCGTCTTCGGCTCCAACCGGGCGATCATCACCACGGAGCTGCCCGCCAAGGACGACCAGGACTTCATGGAGAACCCGGACAACGATCCCCTGCTCCTGCTGGATACCGTGCGCGAGAAGCTCGCCCCCTTTGCCGCAGGCGGCTGGAAGCTGCGCGTCTGGCCCGAGAAGGGTGGGCCGCCCTCGGGCAAGGACGTCAATATCCGCGTCCTGGGCCCGGACCCTGAGGCGGTGGCGGCCCTGGAGGCCGAGGTTTTCAACTGGATTTCGGAGAACGAGAAGATCGCGCCGCATCTCATAGATTTTGCAGGCGATTCCGGTACGGACAACCGCATCTTCAGGTTCAGCCCCGTGCCGAGTCTCGTCTCCGAGTACGGCCTGACCCCGGCCCAGGTGGCGGCCCTGGCGGGCGGCGTGCTCGACGGCCGGTTCGTGGGCAAATACCGCACCGGCGACGAGGACATAGACCTGCGAATGAAAATCGACAGCCGCTTCCTGCACAAGCCGGAGGACGCGCTGGACATCCCCGTGCTGGAAGATGCCAACGGCCCGGTGCGCGTGGGCGACCTCGTGGAGGTGAAGACCTACCGCGAGCCGGGCCAGCTGAACCGGTTCCAGGGCCAGCGGTCCGTGACCCTGACGGCCAACATCCGGCCCGGCGCGCCCATCAACGCCCAGAGCGTGGTCCATGACGTGCGCAAGCACTATGAGTCGATCCAGGCGTCCTTTCCGGGCGCGACCCTCGACTTTGCCGGAGAGTTCGAGTCCACAGGGCGGTCGTTCACGTCGCTCATGTACGCATTTTTCATAGCGATCATGATAATTTATACGATTCTGGCCTGCCAGTTCCAGTCCTACACCCAGCCCGCCGTCATCCTTTCGGCCGTGGCCTTTGCCCTGACGGGCGTGGTCTTCGGCACATTCCTGACCCGCTCCCTGTTCACGGTCAACAGCTTCATCGCCACTGTGGGCGTCACCGGCGTGGTGGTCAACGACTCCCTGGTCCTGCTCGACTTCGTCAACCGGCTCTACGCCAGCGGCTACACCCGGGCCGAGGCGATCCGCGAGGGCGTGCGCATTCGCCTGCGGCCCATCCTGCTGACCACCCTGACGACCACCCTGGGCCTGTTGCCCATGGCCCTCGGAATTCCTTACTATTCCCTGGTCTGGGGGACCATGGCCACCACCTTTGTCACCGGCCTGTGCGTGGCCACCACCCTGACCCTGTTCGTCATGCCCATCGAGTGGGACCTGCTCATGCGCTATAAGGAGCGCAAGGAACAGCGGCGCATAGAAAAGCTCGGCCTGACCGAGAGCGACCCGGGCGCCTAGGCGAGGAGCGGAAACCGCCTTCGGCGGATGTGTCAGGTGATGTCGCCTCCGGCGGCCAAAGGGCTGGAGCCCTTTGGAATCCCATTCCCGCCTTCGGCCAAACTTTCCTTAAATAGGGGGCTGCTGTCGACCGTGCCAACAGCGCGTTCCAAATGGCCCCGGCCCCACGGCCCCACGGCCCCATCGCCTGCTGCCGGAAGATGAAAACAGCGCGATTTTGCAGTCTAGAATTTGTTTAGAGTATGTCTAGAATATAGACGAAATGTCCGATTCGATTGTGATAATTATTTCCATGAAGAAAAACCCGTGCCTTTGCCCGTTCTGCACACGGTGGGCACACGGTGTGCCCCGGGATGGTGGTGCAGCGTACGCAGGGTGCGCGCCTTGGAGCGGGGGGGGGCGAGACAGGGCTGCCGACGTCGGAGAGAACTATTTTGGTCGGCAGTTGAAAATTTAAGGATGAAACCTAGATTGTTAAGCTGTTGAAAACCGTGACGCGCGGCCGCAAAGGTGCAGATGCGGCATGCCTGGGGGTGTACCGGGGTCATTTTTTGTGTCCGTGATCGCCGGTCTTGGCTCGCAGAATGACGATTCAGATGTTTACCGTTCGGTTTAATGTGTCAGAAAATGCAAATTCAATTAAGGGCAACCAATAAATATGAGTATTATGTGAATTTCGACCATTAAATATGGTCGTTTTTGCTATTTTGACATATTTTCAGCGCTGCCGCCGCAGGGGCGGCAATC
>CAMYLL010000201.1 GCA_947259235.1 uncultured Pseudodesulfovibrio sp.
ACGCGTAGGCCGGGGCAACCGGTCGATCTCTAAACCGGACTGAGAATTTATGTCGGCTTACCAAAACATGGACCAGATGACGGGTGATTTCTACACCCAGAAGTTTGAGGCCGGAAAGCAGGACGGAACCCTGATCATCAACATGGGTCCGCAGCATCCGTCGACACACGGCGTTTTGCGGATCGTGATCGAGGTGGACGGCGAATACATCGTCCGCGCTGAGCCCGTGCTGGGCTACCTGCACCGCATGCACGAAAAAATGGGCGAGACCCAGACCTGGGGTGGATTCATCCCCAACATGGGTCGCGTCGACTACGGACACGCCATGGCCTGGAACTGGGCCTACGTCGGCGCTGTCGAAAAACTCATGGGCATAGAGGTTCCCGAGCGCGCGCAGTATCTGCGGGTCATCATGACCGAGCTCAACCGCCTCACTTCCCACCTGCTTTGGTGGGGGGCCTATATCCTCGACCTGGGCGCGTTCACGCCCATCATGTACGCGTTCGACGATCGCGAAATGCTCCTGGACATCCTGCAGAGGCCATCGGCCTCCAGGCTGACCTACAGCAACTTCCGCGTCGGCGGCGTGCAGATGGACCTGGACGACAAATGCATAGAATTGATCAAGGCGTTCATCCCGCACTTTCGCGAGCGGTTGCCGATGTATCACGATCTGGTCACGGCGAATCTCATTCTCCGTCGCCGCATCGAGGGCATCGGCATCATCGATCAGGACATGTGCCGTCGTTACGGCTGTACCGGTCCCGTCCTGCGCGGAGCAGGGGTTCCCTTCGATCTGCGCAAGGACGAGCCGTATTCGGTCTACGACCGTTTCGACTTCGAGATTCCGACCCAGGAATCCGCCTGCTCGGCCGGACGCTACCACGTCCGCGTGGCCGAGATGGAGCAGAGCCTGCGCATCATCGAACAGGCCCTCGAACAGCTTCCGAGCGCGGAAGGCGGCCACATCATGGACAAGGCCCCCAAGCCGTCCATGAAGCCTCCGGCGGGCGAGGCCTACTTTGCCGTCGAGGGGGCTCGCGGCAAGATCGGCGTCTACGTCGTATCCGACGGAAACAAGGTCCCGTACCGCGTCAAGCTGCGCGCGCCGGGCTTCTCCAACATGAACGCGTTTGCCGAGGCCGCAACAGGAACCATCCTGGCCGACGCCGTGGCCATTCTTGGAAGCCTTGACCTGATTATCCCAGAACTCGACAGGTAGGGTGGATCAATGAACGAATTCATACAGAACCTGATACCAGTGGTCATCGCCGTGGTCGGCTCCATGGTCTGGCTGGGCATCAACGCTCTGGTGCTGGTCTACTGCGAGCGCAAGTTTGCGGGCCACATCCAGCGTCGGCCCGGCCCCTTCGAGGTCGGCCCCCACGGCGTGCTCCAGACACTCATAGACGGCCTGAAACTGATGGGAAAACAGCTCCTGACCCCGGACAACGCGGACGGCTTCCTTTATTGGCTGGCCCCGATCCTGTCCATGATTCCGGTGCTGCTGCTCTTCATGCCCATCCCCTACGGTCCGGTCCTGACCGGCATGCAGGTCAACCTCGGCCTGCTGCTTATCCTGGCCTTCTCCAGCTTCAACGGCCTGGCCGTGATCCTGGCGGGCTGGGCCTCCAACAACAAATGGGGCGTTCTCGGCGCGGCCCGTGCCGTGGCCCAGACGGTAGCCTACGAGATTCCGCTGCTGCTGACGGTCCTGGCCATCGCCTTCATGACCGGCACGCTGGACCTGACAGAGATCACGGCCCAGCAGGCAGGGCACATAGGCAACTGGTTCATCTGGAAGCAGCCTCTGGCTTTCATCATCTTCCTGATCGCCATGTTCGGCGAGACCAATCGCGCTCCCTTTGACCTGGCCGAGGCCGAGTCCGAGCTGACCGCGGGCTTCCATACTGAATACTCGTCCATGGGCTTCGGTCTGTTCTTCATGGCGGAGTATGGATACATGGTCGTCATCTGCTCGGTCTGTTCCGTCCTGTTCCTGGGCGGCTTCCACGGACCGATTCCCGGCATTGAAGGCTGGTGGTGGATGCTCGCCAAGACCTACGCCCTGCTGTTCCTGATGATCTGGGCGCGGTGGACCTTCCCCAGGGTGCGGTTCGACCAGCTCCTGAACATCAACTGGAAATGGCTGCTGCCGCTGGCGACGTTCAATCTGCTGGCCACAGCGCTTATCATGAAGCTGTAGAGGTGTACCCATGAATGCATTGAGAAAACACGTCATACAGCCGATTATCGACTGTTGGAGCCTGCTGGTGGGGCTCAAGATCACGGGCAAGTACTTTTGCAAGCCCCTGATCACCGTCCATTACCCGCGTCAGGTCATCGACGACGAGAACCTGACCACCTACGGCGGGCATGTCGAGCTCATCGGCAAACCCAAGGATCCGGCCATGCCCAAGTGCATTTCCTGCATGATGTGCGTGACCAACTGTCCGAGCGGATGCCTCAAGGTCGTCAAGCAGAAGGTGGAAAAGCCCACGCCCGAACAGGAACAGGCATGGAAGGAGGCCGAAGAGCGCGGCGAGAAAGTTGTCAAGCCCAAGGCACCCAAGAATCCGGCCAAGTTCGTCTATGACTACACGCTGTGCAGCCTCTGCGGCACGTGCATCGACAACTGTCCGGCCAAGTCGCTCAAGTTCTCCAACAACATCTATTGGGTGGCAACGTCCCGGAAAGAGATGAAAATTGATCTTCTCGCCCGGCTCAAGGGGCAGGCAACGGACCTTTCCGCTCCCGCTCCCAAAACCGAAGCCAAACCGGCTGCGGCGGAGAAGGAGGCTTAATATGGAAGTCATGGCAAAAGTGGCTTTTTGCGTCTACACAGCCGTCATCATCGGCGGGTCCGTGTTCGCGGTGGCCAGCAGCAGCCTGGTGCGCGCCCTGGTGGGGTTGATAACCACCCTGGTGGGCGTGGCCGGCATGTACATGCTGCTCGCTTCCCCGTTCATGGCCTTCATGCAGCTGCTCATCTACGTGGGAGCGGTCAGTGTCCTGATCTTCTTCGCGGTGATGCTCACACGGGCCGAGAGCGGAGGCGACGAGGCAAGCGGTGCTCCAATGAAGACCTATGTCTTCGGGCTGGCAGCCACCATGGCGCCGGCGGCAATCCTCGGCTGGCTGATTCTGACCCGGCCGGTGGCTTCCATCGCCGTTCCCGCCGAGGTCTCCATAAAGCAATTGGGCGAGGGGCTTCTGGGCTCCTATTTTCTGCCCTTTGAGCTTATCTCGGTAATCCTCATGGTCGCCATGGCCGGAGCCGTGCTCCTGACCTGGGAGAAGAGGGGGAAGAAATAGATGAGTGCTCTGACCCTTTACCAAATCGTTGCGCTGATCCTGCTGTGCGCCGGCCTCTTCGGCCTGACCCAGCGGAGAAGCCTCGTCGGCATGCTGATTTGCGTGGAGCTGATGCTCAACGGCGCCGGTCTGTCCATGGTGGCAGCCGCCCAGCTCACGGACTTCAGCGCGACCCTCGGCCAGCTCGGCACCCTGTTCGTCATGGGGCTTGCCGCAGCCGAGGCCACCCTCGTGCTGGCGATAGTCGTGGTCGTTGCCAGGCGGTTCGGTTCCGCCCAAACCAGTGACATCACTACCTTGAAGGAATAGCTATGATGGACGGGGTTACCATAGAGAGTTCCCGGATACTCCTGCCGGTGGTGATCACGCTGATCGCACCGCTCTTTATCTGGCTGAACCGAAAAGATGAAAACAAACGTGAGGCAGTCAGCTTCGTCGCGGCAGCCGCCACGTTTGTCTGTGTGTTGTCCATGGCTCCCGCCGTCCTGGACGGTGAGGTGTGGTACTGCCATGTGACAACTATAATGCCCGGCATTACCATTGCGTTTGCCGCCGACGGCCTTGGCATGATCTTCGGCCTGGTCGCGTCGTTCCTGTGGTTCTTTGCCACCAGCTACAACGTCGGATACATGCGCGGCCTCAAGGAGCACGCCCAGACCAGATATTACATCTGTTTCGCGGTGGCCATCTTCGGCGCCACGGGTGTTGCCTTCTCGGCCAACGTGTTCACCCTCTATCTCTTCTATGAGGTCATCACGGTGTTCACGTATCCTCTGGTTTACCACCACGAGGACGCCGACGCCAAAATGGGCGCGCGCAAATACATCGTCTACTTGATGGGTACGTCAAAGCTCTTCCTGTTGCCGGCCATGGTCCTGACCTATGTGCTGGTGGGCAATCTGGACTTCCACCTGACGGATATCGTCAACGGAATGTTCTCTCCCCAGGTCGTAGCCGAGCATCCCCATCTGGTGGCGCTGACCTATTGGCTCTACATCTTCGGCATCGGCAAGGCCGCCCTCATGCCGTTCCACAACTGGCTCCCCTCGGCCATGGTCGCACCCACGCCGGTCTCGGCCCTGCTGCACGCGGTGGCGGTCGTCAAGGCGGGCGTCTTCTGCGTCTGCCGCATCGTCCTGTCCGGCTTCGGCACCAAGACGGTCGGCATGCTGACCCTGAGCCAGGTTTACGTGGGCAACCCGGGAACCATGCTCGGCGATACGAGCCTTGGTATCGGCACGGCCTACATCGCGGCCTTCACCATCGTGGTCGCCTCGCTCATCGCCCTGACCAAGGACGACATCAAGGCGCGGCTGGCTTACTCCACGGTGTCACAGCTCTCGTACATCGTCATCGGCGTGACCATGCTCACGGACTCGGCGATCCAGGGCGGCGTCATGCACATCGCCCACCACGCCTTCTCCAAGATCACGCTCTTCATGGCGGCCGGCGCAATCTACGTGGCCACGCACCTGAAGAAGATCAGCCTCATGGATGGGCTGGGACGCAGGATGCCGTGGACCTTCGGCGCCTTCGGCCTCGCCTCGCTGTCGATGATCGGCATGCCGCCGGTGTGCGGCTTCGCCTCCAAGTGGTATCTGGTCAACGGAACCCTGCAGGCGCATCAGATGCCTCTGCTGGTGGCCCTGCTCGCCAGTACCGCCCCGCCGGCCGGGCCGGACTCCACCAGCCGGACCGGAAACTGCCGCGCCGTCTCCAGGGTCGTCATTCCGCCGGCGGAAGTCATCATGAAGAACCTCCCGTCGAATCCTTCCTGCCCAAGCCCCGTCTCGAAGCGGTCGAGACAGGAAGCGATCATCGGTTTAACGTAAGCGTTCGCGACCGTGGTGCAGGCGCGGTCGAACTCGCGTATTTCCGGGCTGACGCCCGACGACAGGGAAACCGGGAGCTGCGGGTGCATCTCCCGGAGCAGGTCGGCGATCCTGTGCTCGTGGACCGGGTTGACATAAGAATGCAGCAAGCACACTGCCACGCTGTCGACCCCAAGTTCGTCAAACCTCTCCAGCACGCCGCGCACGGCGGATTCATCCAATGCGGTCAGAATACCGCCGTCCGACGAGAGGCGTTCGTCCACGGTAAGGCAGCGCTCGCGTGGGACCAGCAGGTCCGGCTTGTCTATCAACAGATCCTCCTGGTCGTAGCGACGCTCGTAGCCGATCTCCAGGATGTCGCGGAATCCGGAGGTCAGTATCAGGCCGACCCGGGCGCCCTTTTTCTCGATCAGCGTATTGG
>CAMYLL010000202.1 GCA_947259235.1 uncultured Pseudodesulfovibrio sp.
TGTTGCCGAGGAAATAGAGCGAGGCGGCCACGGTGACGGCGGCAATGGCGCCCAGCTCGGACCAGGAGGCGCGGGCCGTGTCGCCAAAGGTCCAGAACACGATGGCGGCGAGCTGGACGTCGTCCGCGAAGAATTGCAGGAACATGGTCCCGGCCGTGAACAGCGCCCCCAGGGCGACGCCGGTGAGCACCATGACCTCGGGCGTGGCTCCGCGCAGCCGCGACACCCCGATGATCACCCCGGCGGCCGCCAGGCTGAAGACAAAGGCCATGACCGTGGTGACGAAGGGGTTGGTGATGTTGACCGTGTCCGCGTGGGTGGAGGTCATGACGCCGCCGTCCAGGATCATGACGGAAAAGGCCGCGCCAAAGGCCGCCGCGTGGGAGATGCCCAGGGTGAAGGGGGAGCCAAGCGGGTTGCGCAGGATGGACTGCATGGCTGTTCCGGCCACGGCCAGCCCGGCTCCGGCGACGATGGCCGTGAGCGCCTGGGGCAGGCGGATGTTCCAGATGATGATGTCAAACCGTCTGGACACGCTCCCGCCCGTCAGGCTCCGGGCCACGTCCATGAGGGGGATGTCCGCCGCGCCCAGGGAGACGGCGATCACGAGAGCCGCCGCGAGCAGACAGCCGGTGATCGCCACCAGGGCGATCTTCCAGCTGATGTACTGCCTGTATTCGACGGGAATCCGTCCATCGGAGAAATGCATCTCAGTTCACTTCAAGCGGGGTGTAGGCCAGGCCGTGGAACATGTCGTTCATCTCGTTGAAGACGGGCTTTCCCACCAGGAACGAGTAAATCTCGTCGGCCTTGACCGCGGGGTCCACGTCGGCAAAGCGCTCGGGGTAGATCAGCTTGCCGATGAAGAAGGCGTTGGCCAGGATGGAGCCGTAGTTTTTGGTGTACCAGTTGTAGGGGAGCAGCCCGTAGACCTTGCCGTCCCTGACCGCCGAGAGGGTGCGGTAGGCCGGGTCGGTGCGCAGCTCGAAGAGTCCCCCTGCGCTGTCCCCCAGCTGCAGGGTGGCCAGATCGAGGAACAGGTAGTCCGGGTTCCACTCGATGATCTTTTCCTTGGAGACGTCCGAGTGGGTGAGCTCCTTGCCCGTGATTCCCTTGTCGTAGGCCAGGTTGCGCGCGTTGACGAAGGAGAACGGCGGGTAGGCCGGTTCCGTGGACTGGTAGCCGTGGGGCCCCTTGAAGGCCACGCCGCCCACGAAGACCGAGGGGCGCTCGTTTTCGGGGATGTCGCCGGTGCGCCGGGCAAGGTCGGCTATCTGCTCCTCGATGAAGGCGATGACCGCCTCGGCGCGCTGTTGCCGCCCGACCACCTCGCCCATGGTCCGCAGGGTGTGGTAGAGCTGGGGCCTCAGCTCGCCAAGGTTCCCGTAGTTGAGGACCACCACCGGAATATGGGTCTTTGCCTGGAGCTCCACGGGGTCGTAGCCCATGCTGGACGCGTAGGTCTTGAGAATCACCTGGGGCTGGGGTTCCAGGGTCATGATCAGCTCCGGGTTGTCGTGCCCGCGAAACTCGCCGAAGATGGGCATGGTCCTGAACTGCGGGTTGGCCAGGGCATAGGGCCGCGCGTCAAAGGACCGCCTGCGCGACTCGATATCGTCCACGGCCACGGCCAGGGACTGGGCATTGAGATAGGTCAGCAGCCGGAGGCAGCCGGAGCCGGAGCAGATGACACGCTCGACGGTCTCCGGCACTTCGACGGTTCGCTGTGCCGCATCGACGATGGCGCGGGATGCCGCCCGGGTCGGGGCGGCCGGGGAAAGGACGAGGAGACAGGCAAGCAGCTGAATACAAAGGCGCATGAGGAATACCTCGCAAGTGGCAGTGGAGCGCGACGGCGCGTTACGATTTCAAATCGAGTGACACTTGAGAGGTAAATAAAATAAATTTGTGCGTCAAGGGTGTATAATAAAACAGAGTAATGAGGTCCACAATAGAATGTGGCCGACCACTCCATGGCTGATGCGGCGAGGAAGGATTGGGGAGGGGTGCTATTGTTGCTGCGTGAACAGCAGGTCCGGGACGCCCGGCAGGGCCAGCGTGATGTTGTCGTCCATGATCCGGCCCTGGATCACGCCGCCTTCGCGGGTGTGGAGCCAGAGTCGGCCGTCCTTGCGCACGGACCATTTGAACTGGATCTCGTCCAGGTCGGTGCTCCATGTCCCTGTTCCGTTTTCCTTGAGGTTCAGGGTGATTTCCGTGTCGCCGTTTTTTGCGGCGTAGGTTCCGGCCACGGTGTCCTTGTCGCGGGAGCAGGCGCACAGGGACAGGGCCAAGAGCAGCAGGAGCACGGGGAGAAGGCGGTTGGTCATGAGTGAATCCTCTTGAGCTTGCCGAGGAAGAGCTGGTCGGTCTGGAGGACGGCGTCGAAGCGATAGACGTGCACGGTCATGGCGATCCAGCTCACGTCGCGCAGGATGGTCCACCAGCTGATGGGGTCTTCTATGGTATGGAAGCAGCCGCAGCTGATGGGGGCGTCGCGCAGCAGGTTGATGAAGATGGCCACGGTGAATACGGAGAGCAGCGCCACGATGATGGTGCAGACCGAGCGCACCCGGATGCCGAGGATGAGCAGCGCGCCGCAGATGATCTCGGTCCACGGCATGAACACGGCAAGGGCGTTCACCGCCCAGTAGGGCACGAGCCGGTAGGACGCGATGGTGGTGGCGAACTCTGCCGCGTAGTTGATCTTGTACATGGCCGCAAAGACGAACAGCCCGCCGATGTACAGACGGAAGGCGAGGGCGAGCCAGGGGCTGGTCACGAGTTTTCTGACGCCGTTCATCATGAGTCCACCTCGTATCCGGCCTCTTCCCACGCGTCCAGTCCGCCGTCGAGGACCAGCACCTTCTCATGCCCGAGGCCGGTCAGCTTCTGCGCCACGTCCACAGCGTAGTTGCGGCTGATGGTGCGGCCGTAGACGATGATGGGCACGGCCGGGTCCAGGTCCGCAAGCTTCATGGAATAGGCGAAGCCGAACATGTCGCTGGGCAGGTTGACGGCGTCCCTGAGATGCCCCTGATTGTAGAACTCCACGGGGCGGGCGTCGAGGATCACCGCGCCGCTTCCGGCGAGGGTGCGCGCGTCCTGCGCCGCCACCATCTCCGGCTGCGGCTCGAAGAACGACCGGGGGATCAGGTCGATGCCGCTGGGGCTTGAGGCGTTGAACAGCCCGCCCAGGATCACCCCGGCCAGGATGATCAGGGAAACGTCGAGCCAGGAGGCGCGCCAGACGCGCTGCACCTCGCCCTGGACAAGGCCGATGATCGCCTCCCGGGCCTCGGTGAGCAGGTTGATCTCCCGCCGGGCCGAGGTCAGCTCGTCCAGGGTGTTCTGCAGCTCCACGTTGCGGGCCGCCAGGTCGCTGTTCAGGGCATGGATGAGCTGGACGTGCTTGGCGTTGCCCAGGGAGACCATGAAGGTGCGCACCAGGGAGAGGAGGAGCTTGCGCATGTCAGGCGGCATGGTCCCTTCCGAGAGCGGGGAAAAGAGGCCGATGGCCCCCCGCCAGTCGTTGTCGAGGGTGAACAGCACGGCGACGTCCGCGTCCAGGGGCAGGGCCGCGCGAGCCGCGCCGTCCTCAAGCAGCACGGACTGGCCGTGCTGGGGCATCCTGTCCTTGAGCTCCACAAACCGGCCGAGGACCTTGTCGCGGCCTGAGTGCGAGATGAGGAGGGTGCGGCGGTCCGGCTCCGGGCCGCGGTAGACCGCGTCCGGCTCGCTGCCTTCCGGCCCGTACAGGGCGATCCATCCGGCGGAAAAGGAAAAGGTCCCCATGAGAGTCAGGACAAAGGCGTTGCACAGCGCCCCGGGCTCGTTGATGGCCGAGAGCTCCAGGGTGGCCTCGTAGAGGGTGTGGAGCTGGAACGCCCTGCGGTCGAGGGCCTCGTGGGCCTCCCGCGTCTGGGCAAGGGCTGCCTTGAGGCTGGTGTTCCTCTCGGTGATGTCCTGCTCGGCGCAGGCTTTTTTCAAGGCGGTGGAGAGGGTGGTCACGAGTCCGTTGAGGAGGTCGGTCTCGTCGTCGGAGAACGGCTCTCCGGTGAGCTTGGGGCCGAAGCCGAGGACCGCGTGAGAGCCCGTGTCCAGGGGAATGACGGCGATGGCGCTGGTCCCGGAGGGGACGTCTGCTGAGTGGGAGAGGTGCTGTCCGGCGAGGACGGCGGGGGAGCTTATGGCCGGGCCGGTCCCGCCCGGGGGGAAGAACTTGTCGACGAGCATCCGGGCGTTCGCGTCGAAGGGGTCCCTGTCTGCCGCGCCGAGCCCGAGGGTGGCCACATGGAGCCCGCCGTCGCGACCAAGGACGCCAAAGCCGAAGGTCAGCCCCAGCGGGCCCATGGCGATGGGCAGAAAAGCGTTCAGGACGGCCGACGGGGTTGCTGCGCCCGAAAGCTCGCGGGTGGCCTCGTACAGGGTCTGTATGTGGAGCAGTTGACGATCGACCGCTGCCGCCGTGCGATGGCCGTCGGTCGTGTCCCGTTCGGAATCCGGGGTGCTGATGTTCCCCTTGGCGTTGCTCATTGCACCAGTGCTTGTATGTCCTTGAGGAACGTCCCGATGTCCGGCAGCAGGCCCTGGTGGGCGAAGAGCACCGTCCCCTGTTTGTCCACGAGCATGGTGAACGGCGTCTTGGTGTCGCCGATGGCGTTGTAGATTTCGTACTCCGTGTCGTGGACCAGGGGGAAGATGTAGTTCTTCTTGCGGAGGTATCTGACCTCCATGGACGTGCCGCCCGCGGCGATGCCGAGCATGGTGATCCGCTTGTCGAGCCCGGTCTTCCTGAACCGCTTGTAGAGCTTGGTGAGCATGGATTCCTGGTCGTGGCAGATGGGGCAGTACACGCCGATGATCTCGATGAGGACGTAGGGCGTGTCGATATCCGCCAGGGTGAAGGCCTTGTCTGGAGCCAGCCCCAGGGCGGTCGCGTCCTCCTCCAGCGCCAGGGCGGGCATGGTGAAGGCGGGCAGGGTATCGCCGACCTGCGGATACTGGGACGCCGATGCCGCGGAGGCCGAGACGAACAGCAGAAAAAGGAACGTCGCATAAACCGGTTTCATCATTCGTGACCTCCCAATCCTGTGTTAGAAGCCGTTCATCGCGTCTTCGTACGTGTCGTGGATGGCGGCCAGCTTTGAGATGCCGACCATGTCGAGGATCGAAGACATGTTCCCTGCCAGGCCGACCAGGGACACGGATATTCCGGCCTCCCGACACCTGAGCAGGCTTTGCGTCAAAAGGGCTATGCCCGCGCCGTTGACGGAAGCGCCGTCCGAGAAGACCAGAACGAGTTTGTCCCTGTCCCCCGTGGCCGTGGCAAAGGCTTGCGACAGCGACGGTTCGGAGCCGGAATTGACGGACCCGCGTATGTCGATGACGGCGACGTCGCCATCGGTTCGGACGGCGTACTCCTCGTCCTCGGTCTGGGAGAGGCGGATGCGCTCCCGGGCTCTCTTGAGGGCGGAGTCCAGGCTCGACTGGTTGATTGGCTTGTTGATGAAGTCCGTGGCGTCCAGGCTCAAGGCCTCGATGGCGAGATCCATGTC
>CAMYLL010000203.1 GCA_947259235.1 uncultured Pseudodesulfovibrio sp.
CATCAGAATCTCGTCGCCCCTGGAGAACCCGTACTTGTCGTTGTAGGACTTGAAATAGTCGAGGTCGCAATAGGCCAGAGCAAAATCCTCCCCGGCGTCGATGAGCTGCTGAATGCGCTGGATGATGGATGTGTTGCCCGGCAATTTGGAAAGCGGATTCGCGTCCAGGGCGCGCATGGCCCTGCACAGGGTCAGGTTGATGCGGTCGCGCACTTCGGAAGGGTTGAAGGGGCGCACCAGAAAATCGTCCACCTCTATGACGTTCCAGTTCCAGGGCGTCTCCACATCCACGGGGTCCACGCACATGATCACCGGCAACTGACGGTAGACATTCTCGCTCTTGACCAGATTGGCCACGTCCTTGCCTGAAATATCCGACAACCGGTTGTCCACGATGAGCAGGTCCGGCGGGTCGTTGAACATGTGCTCGATGGCCCCGCCCCCCTTCTCGAAGACGGTAAACTCAAGCACTTCCGGGGCCCAGAGCGAGCGGAGCATCTCGGCGAGCAAGGCGTCGGGCGAGAGCAGATACGCGGTCTGCTTGCGCTGAAACAGGGATTCCTCAAGCGTCTGGTTCATGAATTGACACCTAGCACCAGGGGCGCGCTTCGTCAAAGAAAGACAGGATATTGCGAAAAGAAAAGCGTGGATAAAATACGCCGGGAGTCTCACCGGCACACCCCGACTAGAAGGTCACGTCAGACACCTCTATGAACTGCTCGGCCATCTCGTCCATGACCTTGTCGAGATCGGACATCTTGAACTTCAGCTCAATGAGCGCCTCCGGGCGCAGGTAGGCTGTCTGGTCGTCGCCCGAGTTGCCGAACTCGAAGAGGCGTACCAGGAAATCGCCCAGATGGACCACGCAGGACATGGGCTTGTAAAACTCCGCCAGATGCGGCGCGTGATGACGGGCCATGGCTTCGCGGATATTGGGCGGCAGCCCCCAATGCCGTGCCAGCCATGCGTTGATGCGATCATGGCCAAAACCCATGACGTCCTTTTCCGCCTGAAAATAGGTCATCTCCTTGGACTGCACCGTGCTGACGATCTGATCGTGCAGATCGGGCAGCTGGACCGCCGTGACCACCTTGCCCAGGTCGTGCAACAGTCCTGCCACGGCATATTCCTCCGGGTCCTCGAATCCGGCCCGACGGGCAATGATGTTGCAGGCCGTGGCGCAGCCCAGGCTGTGCTCCCACAGCCCCTTCATGGACATGACCATCATGTCGAACACCGAGGTGGAAATGATGATGCCCCGCAAAACGTTGAAGCCGAGCAGCACCAGCGCGTGCTGGATAGAGCTGATGCGGCCGGGAAAACCGTAGATGGGCGAATTGACCATCTTGAGCACCTTGGCGGAGAGCACCTGATCACGGGAGATAACCTTGGCTATGGCCTCGCTTGAGGCGTCCGGGTCGGCCATGAGTGAGGTCAGCTCCTCAAGAACCGTTGGAAGGGTCGGCAGGTCGGCCACCTGCAGGATCTTCCCCTTGACGATGGTCTTCAGGTCCTCGTCCATGCGCTATGCCTCTGTTTCCATAGTGTTTTCACCGCTGCCGCCGTGTTCATCAGGCTCCGTTTCCATGGATTCCATCGCCTTTTGTCTCGCTTCCTGCGCGGCGGCCTTGATCTTGAAATACTGGGCCATGCGATCACGGACGCGAACCATCCATTTGTCTTCGCCGTAGCGTCGAAACAGTACGCTCATCCGTTCCATGCGTTCGGCATATTTGGTTCCCGCACCGGCTCCTCCCATTTCAACGGGATGCCCCTGCACGGTGATGCGGTCGATCTTCATGTTCTGAAGCCGGGCGATGAGACTGTCCGTCAGCTCCATGCCTTCGGCCATGATGGTCATGCCCCCCTCCTTGACCACGGGGCGGGCGAGCTTCATCCCCGATCGGGCGAGGTCTATGGGAATCTTCTGCATTATGGCGTCTTCTCTGTTTGTCGGTGCAGCCCGGTTTTCAATACACTTCACCTTACACGGTCACGGGGATTGCCTCAAGCCCGCACACGGAGACTTCATTCGAAAAGAATGGGCATTCCAAAAGGATGCACAGGGTTCCACACCGGAATCACGCATCGCACTCTGGCTCCCTGGCAAGATACCACATGCCGGGCAACTGATGCACCGCGCCGCGCATCTCAAGCATGAGCAGCACCTGACTCACCCGTGACGACTCCCACCCCAAGGTGCGCCCCAAGGCATCAATATGCAGCTTCTCGCCGGCAGCAAGCACATCCATGAGCGCCCGCTCTTCGGCATCGAGAACCAGCCCCTTTCGCTCCACGGCGCTGGGCCGTTTCCTGGCACTGGTCGGGGATTTTCCGGCTTCGGCATCTGTTTTGGTTCCGGCCGGAGTCGCGTCTGACGGAGCGACCTTTCCAGGATTATTCGCCTGTATCCCGGCCGTCTTACCCGCCATGCCCGCCAGATTCATTTCCGAAAGGACAACCAGCGGATCGTCAGTCTCATCAAGGGGCTCGGGGTCGGGAATGGCGGCCAGCTCACGAGCGAAATCGAAACGCAGAATCTCGACGATATCCTCCGCGCTCTCCACCAGGGACGCGCCCTGCTTGATGAGTTTGTGACACCCTGTGAAGGTGGGCTGTCCAAGAGGCCCCGGCAGGGCAAAGACCTCACGGCCATGCTCTCCGGCCAGCCTGGCGGTGATCAGGCTGCCGCTGTTGTGGGCGGCCTCGGCAACAAGCACACCGAGCGACAGTGCGCTGATGATCCGGTTCCTGAAAGGGAAATTACCAGGCCGCGGCGATACGCCCGGACCAAACTCCGTGACCACCAGCCCCTTGGCGTCAAGTGCGCGCCGAACGTCAACATTGTCGTATGGATAGGCTATATCAAGCCCGCAACCAAGCACAGCGATTGAACTGCCTATCCCTGACAGACCGCCCAAGTGGGCCTGTCTGTCTATGCCCAGCGCCAGACCGGAGATCACGGTGATGCCGATACGTGAGAGTTGGGCGCTGATTCGGCCTGCCGAGTTCAGCCCGAGGGCAGTGCATTCACGCGCGCCCACCACGGCCACACCGGGATTCTTCAAGAGTGAGACATCACCGCTGACATACAGCATGCACGGCGGGTCTTCGATATTTTTGAGAGATTCGGGAAAACGAGGATCGAACCAGGTGACCACCTCCATCCCCGCCTTGATCGCTTCGCGATACTCCACCTCAGCCTTTGGGCGCCACTTTTCAGCCGCGCAGGATTTGGCCACTCCCCTGAGTGCGCGCTCTTGCTCGGGGTCCACAGCCGGCCAACCGGAAGTACTACGGACGATCTCGTAAGCACTCGGATAGTGAGCGAAAAGCACCTTCCACAGCTTGGGGCCAAGGCGCGGCGTATGCCTCAGGGCGAGACAGGCGAAAAACTCTTTTTGCAGGTCCATCAAGACACGCACGGCTCCATAGAAAGAAAAGGCCGGGACCGCATGTCAACGCGCAGTCCCGGCCATGTTGTTGCAAGAAAATCCAGATCAGCCTCCCAGGCGGCTCAGCTCCTTGCGGGCCAGCCCTGCCGGGGCGGACTTGGGAAAGTCCTCCACCAGCGCCCTGAGGTAGAACACCGCGTTGTCCGGGTCACCCACCTGATCATACGCCATGCCGATCTTGAGCAGGGCTGAAGCGGATTTGGCGTGCTTGGGGAACCTGCTGGTGACCTCCTTGAAGGTCAGGATGGCCTGGGCGTAATTTTTTTGCGAATAATAGGTCTCGCCCTTCCAGTACAGGGCGTTTGGAACAAGGTCCCCCTTGGGATTCTTTGAAAGATATTCGTCAAAAGCTCCTCGCGCGCCTTCAAAATCCTTGGCGTAGTATTTGGCAAGACCTGCGTCGTATGCCGCCTTTGCACCCATGGCAGCAGGCTTGACAGCTTTGGCCGGGGCCGGTTTTGCCACGGTCTTGCTCCGCGAGGCAGCTTCGGGGCGTTCGACAACCGTGGGCTCGGGGATGACAACCGGAGGACCGGGAACCTCTGCCCACGGTTTTTCCTCTCCGCTCTCTGCCACGGCCGAGCCCGCCTCGGGAGCACCGTCGACCCACCCACTTTCTTCCGGCTTGAGATCGCTGGACGCCCAACCCTTTGTCTGGTTCATATCGTCGGGGGCATCCACGACGGCTGTCCCCTTGAGGAGTGCCAGTTCCTCTTCAATTGCTGCCAATCTCTTGTCCAGCATTTCGGCGGCCTCGGCACTCTGATCAGCCTGTTTGCGCTGTTGCTCACGAAAATTCAGGAAGCTTTCTTCCAGACTCTTGATTCGCCACTCGGTGCTCGCCTCGGTTGTGGCTGCAGTCTGTTTGGCGGCGGTGCAGCCGATGGCCGACAGGCTGAGGGCGGCGACCAGGGCGAGCGTTACGTATTTCATTGAAGAATTCTCCCGTCTGACACGTTGTATCGTTCAATGAGAAATAGGCGATCAATGGATTTTTTGCAAGAAGTCCATACAATGACACCGTCACAGCAGTAAGCGTGCACCTTGCGGAGACGAGCTTTTTCAGGCAAATAACCCACGCGGCATGGGCGCAACGCCGGGCCGACAAGCACTCGGAGTATTCACAGCCATGAGCATACAAGAAAGCCTGACACTCATCGCGATCATGCTGGCACCGGCCTTTTTCAGCCTGCTCGGCATGGCCGCCCTCGGCAGTCCGGCGGTGGCCGTCATTAGCGAGATATCGGCCAAAACAAAACGCCGGGTATTCTATGACAAATACGGCCAGCAAACGGCTGCCATGGGACTTCTTCTCCTGCTGCTATTCCTGGTGATCCAAGCCGGAGCTTCCGCCCTCGCCGTGATCAGGTTTCCCCAATTGGCCAGCCGCTTCTTCATCCCTTCGCTACCAATCATCATCGCAATTAGCGCCATGGGCGTCTTTGCCGTTCTCGGCCTGGCTTATTTCGCCACCTGGAAGAAAATGCGCAACGCCAAGGGGATACATATGGCCATGGGCATGATCGCCGCTGTGGCCGCCCTCACCGCCGTGGCCGTGGCGGTTTCGGTCAAGCTGCTGATCGGCCTGCCTCCCGAAGCAGGGCAATATCCCCTGACCGCCGGGTCGATGCTCTGGCCCATGAGCGCCATGTACGTCGTTCTGTGCGTCTGCGCCGCCGCAGGCCTGAGCTGTGTCTACCTTGTCATCAGACGCAACAAGGACGACTTCGGACGCGACTACTATCGCTTCTCCCTCAACCTGGCCTCGCGCTGGGCCCTTGTCTCCATGCTCATTTTTCTTGCCTGTCAGGGCTGGCTCTTCGCCGTGCTTCCCGACATGTTCAGGACCATGACCATGCAGACCCCACTGGGACTGGTCTGGGCAGCAGGCTGTATTCTGGGACTCGCCTGTGCGGGACTCTGGGCGGCAACAGCCAGGAGCGACACTCCCCTTCGGCTCAAGGGGTTAACCATCCTTGCAGCCGGTCTTCTGTGGCTCATGCATGCAATGAATGTCACGGTGTTCATGAACTACATGTCAATGTTCTAACGACCAGAGAAACAGCCAGAACGCCCT
>CAMYLL010000204.1 GCA_947259235.1 uncultured Pseudodesulfovibrio sp.
GGGGTCGGGCGGGAACCGAACGGCGGCCTCGTCGAGACCGCCCGGAAAGGCCTATTCGGCCGGACCGATGGTGCGGACCGACGCGATCTTCTCCCAGTCGTAATAGGTATTCATGGTCATGCCGTCCTTGACGCAGGTGACGCGGACGAACTCCTCGCCCAGGAACAGGGTCGCGGCCTCGTAGACCTCGCCCTCGTTGACCTGGACCCGGACGTCCTTGCGCAGCTTGCGGGACATGGTTCCCTGCACCGGCTTGGACGCATACTCGAACACTTTTTCAAGAGTTGCCTTGTTCATCGGCTCTCCACTCCTTCGGTTATGTGTGACGTCCGCCCGGTGGGTGCGGGCCGGACGATGCGAACTGTGTTGCCCTGGAGGCTAGCCGCAGCTGGTCCCGGTTCCCGTGCAGCAGCCGCCCGCGATGCCGCCCCGGCGTCCCTTGAGGGCGCTCAGGTCGCCCGACTCGTAGACCGCCCTCAGCGCGTCCTCGATGAAACCGGTGACGCTGTGCGGCTCGATGCCGTGCTCCTCAAGCAGCAGCCTCGGGGTTTCGCCCATGGCGGCAGCAAGGACCATGCGGCAATCACCGAGCGCAGCGGCCAGATCGGCCCAGCGCTGGGGACCGCAACCAGCAGTCGGGGCCTGACGCTCCTCCACCAGACGATACCCGCCGGTCTCGCCCTGGCCCCATATCTGAAAAACCTTGGCCTCGCCCAGATGCTGGTTGATCAGCATGCCTTCGCGGGTGGCCACGGCCACGTAAGGCCGCGCCGCCTTGACCTCCAGCGGCTTGAGCTTGGAGCACGCCTGCAGCGTGCCGCACAGGGCCACGGACTGGTCGTCTCCCAGCAGCCCAACGGCGTCGGCCCGGCACCGCTTGCAGTGGGTCATCTGGTCGATGTACCGACCGGCTTCCTTGCGCAGGGGCAGGACCGTCTCGCGCCCCGGTTCGGCCAGCCCGGCAAAGGGCGTGTCCTGCGTGGGCTTGAGGGGGATCATGTTCTGGATGTCCGCGCCCAGGGCGGCGGCGACCTTTGCCACCTCCACTATGTGATCCTCGTTGACTCCGGGGATGACGATGGAGTTGATCTTGACCACGATGCCGCGCTCCTTGAGCCCCTTGATGGCCGCAAGCTGACGCTCAAGCAGCAGGGCCGCGCCCTTCTCGCCCCGGTAGACCACGTTGCCGTCCTTGACCCAGGCGTAGATCTTCGCCCCGATTGCCGGGTCCACGGCGGAGATGGTGATGGTCACGTGGGACACGCCCAGCTCGGCGATGTCGTCCAGGTAGGGCAGGATGCCCATGCCGTTGGTGGAGAGGCAGAACAACAGCTCGGGATGCCGGGCGTTGAGCAGGCGCATGGTCTCGATGACCTCGGCCGGGTTGGCGAAGGGATCGCCCGGTCCGGCGATGCCCGCCACGGTGATGCGCGGCTCCCTGGCGAGCACCTTCTCCATGTACTCGGCGGCCTGGAACGGCTTGAGGATACCGCTGGTCACGCCGGGGCGCGACTCGTTGACGCAGTCGTACTTGCGGTTGCAGTAGTTGCACTGGATGTTGCACTTGGGTGCCACGGGCAGGTGGACCCGGCCGCAGCTGCCAGCCGTTTCCTTGTTGAAACACGGGTGCTTGGTTGTATCCTTGACGGCCATGATCTCTCTCCTGTCTTCAAAAGTCCGTTGCAATCGGGTTCATCGACCCGCGCGCCCGCCGGGCGTCGCGGACCGCCGCGTTTCGCCTAGAGGTAGCCGTAGCCCACGTCGCTGTCGGCCTGCTTCTTTTCGAGCATGGCGTTGACTATGCGATCGAAAATCTCCAGTGCGCCCTTGTAGCCGAGGTGGAGCATCCGCTGGCCGCCGAAGCGGTCGTGGATGGGGAACCCCACCCGCACCAGCGGGATGTTCCAGGCGCGGGCGTAGGTGTAGCCCTTGGAGTGCCCCACGAGCAGATCGGGCTTCAGCTCGGCTGCTTCCTCGGCGATGTCGTGAAAGTCCACGCCCTCACGCACCTCCGGGGCCATCCGGGCCACGCCGTCGGTAACGGCGGCCACGGCCTGTTCCAGCCCCTTCCTGCGCGATCCGGTTCCGGCCAGAACTACGTCCACGCCGATCTCCGCCAGCAGGGCGCACAGCCCCGCCACCAGATCCTCCTCGCCGTAGACCACGGCCCGCTTGCCGAAGACGTACTTGTGGCCGTCGACAAAGGCATCCACCAGACGCCCCCGCTCCAGCTCGTAACGGCGCGGCATGGGCGTGCCGGAGATATCCTCCAGCGCCTCGAAAAATCTGTCGGATTCGCGCAGCCCCATGGGCAGGCCGATGCGGTGGTTCCTGACGCCGAAGGCCGCCTCCAGGCTGGTCCCCCCGGTCTTCTGCGGCAGGCAGCGGCCGAACTCGATGGTCCCCCGCGCCCCGGACATCTCTCTGATCTCGCTGATGGGCGTGCCGCCGGAGGGAATCTTGACGTAGTCCTCCAGAGCCGGGCCATCGAGGGTCTCGGAAATATCCGGCAGGATGGTTCCGTGGATGCCGAAATCGCGGCATATGTCCTTGAGATGGCGGACGTCCTCGCAGGAGACCATGTTGGGCAGGATGTTCACCCGGCCGGTATCCGCCGCCTTCTCAGTGCACAACTGCTCGACCAGGGAGCGCACCGCCCCGTGCCAGCCGTCGGTATGCGTCCCGCTGTAGCTGGGGGTGGAGACATGGACGATCTCCGGCAGGTCCAGATCACCGAATTCCTTGTGGAACTCATGAAGGATCATGGGCACGTCGTCGCCGATGGTCTCGGTCAGGCAGGTGGTGGCCACGCCGATAAGGCTCGGCTCATACTTCTTCATGACGTTGAGCGCGCCCTTCTTGAGGTTGGGGCCGCCGCCGTAGATGGCGTTCTTCTCGCCCAGGGCCGAGGACGCGATGTCCACCGGCTCGCGGAAATGGCTGATGATGTAGCGGCGCATGTAGGTGGCGCAGCCCTGGGAGCCGTGCAGGAACGGAATGGCCCCCTCCACGCCCCGAAAGGCCATGGACGCGCCAAGGGGGGTGCACAGCTTGCACGCGTTGGTGGTGGAGACGTAGTTGGCCTTACTCATTGACGGCCTCCTTCTTGCTTGCCGCCGCGCGGCCTGCGCGGCGGGGGACGAAATTCCAGACCGGGCTCATGGCCGAGGCGTGGACCTCGCGGGCGAAGTTGAGCATGCCCACGAACCCTTCCAGGGCTTCCTTGCGCTCGTGGTTGTGGTCGCAAAACCCCACCCCGAGCTTGTAGGCGATGGGCCGTTCCTTGACGCCGCCCACGAAGAGGTCGACGTCCTTCTCCTTGATAAAGGCCGAGAGCTCCAGCGGATTGGCGTCGTCCACGATGATGGTTCCGGGATCGGTGATCTGTTCCAGCTCGGCGTAGTCCTCCTTGGTCCCGGTCTGGGAGCCGACCACCACGACCTTCATCCCCAGATGGCGGAACGCCTTGACCAGGGAGAACGCCTTGAAGGAACCGCCCACGTACATGGCCACCTTCTTGCCTTCGAGGTCCCTGCGGTAGCGGGCCAGCTCGGGCATGAGCGTGGCCAGCTCGTCGCGCACCAGCTCCTGGGTGCGCTCGACGATGGCGGGGTCGCGGTCCTTGAAGAAATCGGCCACCTGATAGAGGGAATCGGCCATGTCCTCGATGCCGAGATAGGAGACGCGCAGGAACGGGATGCCGTACTCCTCCTCCATCATCTTGGCCAGATCGAGGGTCGCGCCGGAGCATTGCACCAGATTGAGGGCCGCGCCGTGACACCGGCCGATGTCCGCCACACGGCCGTCGCCCGTGACGTTGGCCACCACCTCGACGCCCATGCGCCGGAAATACTCGCGGATGATCCAGATCTCCCCGGCCAGATTGAAGTCGCCGAAGATGTTGACGGAAAGCGGCCCGATGCCGGTGGTGTCGCCGGTTCCGATGAGCTTGAACATGGCCTTGCAGGCTGCCAGATATCCGGCGCGCTTGTTGCCCTTGAACCCTTCGGACTGCACGGGCAGCACGGGGATGCCCTTCTTCTCGCTCATCTTGCGGCACACCGCTTCCAGGTCGTCGCCGATGAGGCCCACGATGCAGGTGGAGTACACAAAGGCGGCCTTGGGCGCGTGGCGGTCGATGAGTTCGTCGAGGGCGGCTTCGAGCTTCTTCTCGCCGCCGAAGATGACGTCCGTTTCCTGAAGGTCGGTGGAGAACGACAGGCGGTGCAGCTCCGGGCCGCTGGACAGCGCGCCCCGGATATCCCAGGTGTAGACCGCGCAGCCGATGGGACCGTGGACCAGATGCAGGGCATCGGCGATGGGATAGAGCACCACGCGCGAGCCGCAGAAGACGCAGGCCCGCTGGCTGACGGCCCCGGCCAGGGAGTCGCGGTTGCAGGCGATGTCTATGGCGCCCTCGCCCGTCCTGTGGATCTGATCCTTTCTCTCTTCCAATATGCTGGTCTTCATGTCTTCCTCTGCTGTTGGACCCTGTATTAACGCCATGTGCAGCTGATTGCCGTGATCCCGGGGACTCGGGACGGACCAATGATACGGCCGCGCCGCCCGGGTCGGACCGCGCCGCCCGCAACGCGGACGACGCGGCCCCCCTTGGCCGCCGCAGAAGCCACCGGCCCCGAGAAGCGTCCCCGACCAATGTTCAGCATGTTTCCCGAACCATGGCGCACCGGGTGCGCATGGACGGGACCTCGGGCCGGTTGGCGGTTGGCGGCGGCTTCAGGCATGGGACTCTCTCAATTCCTAGAGTGTGTATTCGGCGCACTGTTCGCCGTCTTCGAGGCCGTCGAGGATGGCGTCGATGGCGTCCTCGCTGTCAACGCCCTTGAACCACCAGTTTTCAGGCTGGATGACCATGACGGGGCCGGACTCGCACTGCTTGAGGCAGGTGGAGGCCACGACCATGGCGTCGATACCGCGATCAATGATCTCCTCTTCAATATACTGGAGAAACCCGTCGGTCTGCTTGTGGCAGATGCCCTTGGGGTCGCCCTGGGCGCGGAAACTCTGACAACAGATGATCATCTTAGCGGGGGTAGCCATTTCTCTCGTTCTCCTTTGTGTGTTCTGCCGCTACTTGCGGCCCTTGCCCTTCTTGCCGCCGCCGTACAGCACGTCCACGGTCCCTTCGATCTCGCCTTCGGTGACCAGGACGGTTACGCCGCGACGGTTCAAAATCTGTCTCGGGCTTTCGCCCGCGCTGGCCGTGAGCAGGGCGAAGCAGTCGCCCAGGACATCGGCCAGGTCCTCCCACCGCTTGCTGCCGCCGCCCGGTTCCGGGGCCTCGCGGGTCTCCAGCAGGCAAGCCAGGCCGTCCCCGCGCGGGCCGTAGATGAGCAGTTTGACGGCGTGGCCCAGATGCAGGTCCACCTCCATGCCGGAGGCACTGGCAACGGCTACGTTGGGGCGCCCGGGCGTGGGCCTGGGGAGCGCGGGCGCGGCCATGCCGCCCTTCTCGGGACGAACAGTGCCCACCACA
>CAMYLL010000205.1 GCA_947259235.1 uncultured Pseudodesulfovibrio sp.
GACGTCATGCTCGCGCTACGACGCGGCGCGCATCGCCCGGGCCGCCGCCACCGGCAGCCCGGCTGCGGCTGCCGAATCCCTGGCCCGCAGCAAGGCCATGGGCTATGCGACAAATCCCACCGCCCTCGCCGCGGACATCAAACGGGCCAAGCAGATGATCGACGACTTCCTCAAGGCCGTGGAGTCCGTCTGGGGCGCGGACGGCGTCCTGATTCCCGGTCCCAAGGAATACGTCAAATACACGCACAACTACCTTTCCCGTGCCAGCGTGGACTTCGACAGGGGCGTCAGCAAAAACCCCTGGCCAGCCTGAAGACCGCCATCGTTACCACCCTGCTCACCCCGGCCGACCCCCGCGGCGTGGACCTCTACACCGCAAAACCGGTCAAGCTGGGCGACACGCCCTTCCTGCTCGGCGAGGTCAAGGACGGCGACGGCAAGGACATACGATGGGCATGGCGCGCCGAACGGTTCGCGGACCAACTCCTGGCTCATGCCCTTGCCACACGGACAGTGGAGGGCAAGACCGCCCGCTTCGTGACCATCACCATGGTCAAGGACCACCTGGACATCCGCGCACGCAAGTATCGGGAGCTGGTCGAATCGGCGGCCAGACGGTTCAACGTCAGCAGGAACCTCGTCTACGCCATCATGATGGTCGAATCCGATTTCAACCCCTTTGCCGTCAGCCAGGCCATGGCCGTGGGCCTGATGCAGGTGGTTCCGTCCACCGCCGGAAGCGACGTCTATCGCCTCCTCAACGGCCGCGCCGGACAGCCCTCGCGCGACGACCTGTTCCACCCGCCCACCAACATCACCTATGGCACGGCCTACCTGCACATGCTCGACACCCGCTTCCTCGCAGGCGTGGCAGACCCCGTCTCGCGCGAATACTGCGTCATCGCCGGTTACAACGGCGGCGCGGGGGCGGTGCTCAAGACCTTTGACAGCGACCGTACCCGGGCCGCATCGAGGATAAACTCCATGCACCCCGGTGATGTCTATGCTACCTTGCGCACCGGATTGCCCCATTCGGAAACCCGGCGCTACCTGGGCAAAGTCATGGAAGCCAAGAAACACTTCGTCAACTTCTAGCGGATCGTCAGCAATGAACATTCAAGATACCCTCGCCCAACTGGAGACAACGGTCACGGAGTTGTCCGGCCTTCTTGCCTCCAGCCTCCCGCCCGGAACGGCCCGCCTCCTTGGGGCCGTATTCATGGGAGCCGTGGCCCTCATCCTGCTCGTCCTCGCCCTGCGCCTGCTCATCCGCACCAGGGGCCAGTCCGGCCGCTCCAAGCGGGTCAACATCGCCCGCTCACTCCAGCAGCAGGGCGTGGTCATCGACCTGCTCCAAAGCGCAGACGGCGACGAGGTGGCCGTGCGGTGCGTCATCACATCCGCCTCCTCGGGCAAGCTCGGCTGCGAGATCATCGAACGCCTTGACGTCATCAAAACGCCCGAAGGCAAGAACGTGACCTGCGTGTTTCCCCCGGTTCGGGCAGAGGGAGGCAAGGTCAATTCCTTCTCCGCCAAGCTTATCGAGTCGGACAAGTCCGGCCGCAAGGCGGACCGCATCGTGCTCTCCGCTCCCACGGGCTATTCCATGATCGCCCGCCGCAAGCACCCGCGCAAGCGCGTGGCCGACCAGCAGTTCATCCGGGTCAAGCTGTGGGTGGAAAGCCCCTACGCCTCGGATATCCTCTTCGAGGACGCCGCCCCGCACATCGGGGTCAACTCCCTCGCTCCGGGCGGCGGCGGGCAGTCGGCCAACGCCGTGGTCAACATTTCCAACGGAGGCCTGGGCCTGAGCGTTCACAACCAGGGCATCCCGGAGACATGCGCGGTGGCCGCTCCGGTGACCATCAACCTGTTCATGTTCAATTTCAGGGAGAAGACCTTCAAGCCATACTGGTATAGCGGCGTTATCCGCTCCATGAAGGAAGGCCGCCCCGGCTTCACCCGCATGGGCATCGAGTTCGACGGAATGGCCGAGCCCATTGGCCCCGACGGCGGACTGCGATGGACGCGGTTCTCCTGATCCTGCGCGCCCTTATTACACTGACAAAAAAAGAGAGCCCCGGTTTTGGCCGGGGCTCTCCTTATTGCATCTGTCTTTCGAGGAAATCAGCTTTTCTTGTTGAGGAAGCGTTCCCGCGCGAGCCGGGACACGTTGCCCGCTCCGAAGCTGTATCCGGCGATGCGGCGATTGTGCTTCTTCATCGATGCGAGATCGTTCTTGAGCGAGGAGTGCAACTTCTTCGCCTCACCGGAAATCTGGTTCTGCAGCGACTTCATCTCCACAAGCTTGTCGGCGAGCTGCTCCAGGTTATCGCGGTCGAGGTCCTCGATGGCTTCGTCAAGGATGCGTTCGCGGTCGCGGGAGAGCCTTTCCGCCTCGTACACATCGCCGACGACCAGATAGCCGAGCTCCTTGCGACCGATGGACAATGCCTCGTCAATCATCTGGCGTCTGGCGCTCATGTCTACGCCCTCGACGCCCGGATGTCGTCGCGAAGGTTCTTGATGACCTTTTTCCATTTTTCCACCGCCGGCAGGAATTCGTATTCAAGAAGATCGGCCAGGAGAATCCAGTCCTCGTTTTCGAGCACGGAACTCATCTCGGTGAACAGCTCGCTCAGCTCCTCGGCACTCTTGGTATACTCGACATTGTCGCCCAGAGAGTATTCGTCACGCAGGACGCCGATGGTGCGCAGGAAGTTCCTGACGACCTCCAGCAGGTCCTGATAGGTGTCGAGGGCCTCGGCGTCGTCGGCCTGACGGAACAGCGAGGCCACGCGCTTGCCGCCCTCGGACATGATGTTGACCACCTTGTAGAGCTCCAGGGTGACCTCCACGGCCATATCGCCGGCCGACATGGTCACGATCTCGACGGAGGTGACGTCGGACATCTCTATGTCCTCGGACTGATGGGGATAAATCTCGGTAAAGGGCTCGTCGTTGATCATCACGTCGGTGACGATCCGATCCTGGAGATGCCCGTCCTCGACGACTTTGCTGAACACCTGCTCAAGATTCTGAAAATTCACGGCTCCGATGTCATACTGCTTGCCATCAATAACGATCATTTGTGTCTCCTCCTCGAAAAGAGATGATAATTTTTTCCGTAAAAATCGGTCACACGGGATTATTCAAAAACCATGCCGACTACGAAATACCATCTCTGAGGGAAGCGAACAGGGACCTGTAGCGATCGATAAGGCCAAGCAGGGAGCCGAGGTCCTCGCCGCACTGTTGCGATTCAAACATCCACAGTAATCCCAGCACATTAAGACGTTCATCAGCGGCCAAAACGTTTTGCAGGCGCTGCCAGGACGCGAGAAATTTTCCCCGGGACTGCGGCCTCGGGTTCTTGGCCAGAAGCATGCCCTGGCGGGAGAGCAAAAAGAGCATGTCTTCCGCGCTCGTCAAAGTTTTGGTCAGCTCAGCCGCCATGGAAGGGCCGAGACGACGCCCAGCCACCCTTTCGCCGAAGAGGGCGGGAGCCTCGGGCATCGGGCTGCCGTCGAGAAACGGCCGATAGCAGGCGCGCTGCATGGCGATCCACAACGAACGGTCGGACTCGCCGTGCCCGGTGAGGGAAACGAGATCCATGAATCCATCGGATGAAAGTTCCGTCAGCCAGGCGCGGGTTCCGGGGTGCGGCTGGGCGGCAATGCCGGTCATGAGCCGACGCATGGAGCCATACATGGCCTCCGGGCTCACTGCCCGGCGGCACGCGTGATCCCTTGGGCAGTGCGTGCCGAACGCGCAGGGATGGCACTCCATGTCCGGCTCCAGGCAAATGTTGCCAGCACGGTACGGCCCGGTGTCCACAGGTTGGGCGGTGGCCAGAAATACGGCGCACACGGGCACGCCAAGACCGGCCGCGAGATGCATCGTGCCGGTGTCGTTGGTGGCCAGCGCGCGACAACGGACCAGGACTGCGGCCAGCTCCACCAGCGAGGTGGCTCCCATGAGGTCTATGCTCGGACAGGACGCCTTGGCCCGAAAGCGTTCGCCCAGGCCTGCCTCGTTCCGGGTCCCGAGCAGCACAGGGACAAGCCCGTCGCGCTCCCAGGCCAACTCGGCCAGAGAGATGAAATACTCCACGGGCCACCGGCGGCGGTCCTCGCTCGCCCCCATCTGGAGGGCGAGAAACCCGGCACCGTCATATCCCGCCAGCAATTCGTCGGCCCGTCCCAGGGCAACGTCGTCCGGCCGGACCAGGGACAGCGTGTTGCCCTCGCCCATGAGCCCGGCGGCACGGCGAAAGATATCGCAGATATTGAAGGGACTCGCCCCCCGGTTCGATCCGGCCACCTGGAGAAAGGCCGCCCAGGCCGAGGTGTCCGCATTGAAGCCGAACTCGTCCACGCTGAACCCGGCCACTTCCGCACCGGCGGGCGCGAGTATGCGGGTCAGCAGGCGCGAGGAGACAGAGGGCGTCAGATTGACGACCCTATCCGCCGGAAACGACTCCACAACAGTGGACGCGAACGCGCTCGCGTCGCGGACAGCCTCCCGCCAGTTGGAATCCAGACGGGCCAGCAGTCCTGCGCCGGGAAAGGGAAAGACCTGATCCACGCCGTCCAGCAGGGAAACGGCCGAAGCGAAATTCTCCAGGCAGACCAGTCCCACCCGATGCCCCTGCTCCGCATAACCGGAGATCACGGGCTGGGTTTGGATGAGATCGCCGAAACGGGTCAGGTTGATGATCAGAACATTCACGGACATATCCTTTATAAAGAGAACCGACCGTCAATGATGCGTCGGCCCTTGGGCACGTTGCAAATATGACGCCGCCCCTTTCACAGTCCGGCCCCGGCCTGCACCAGCCGGACCAGCTTCTCCGCAGCCTGGATGGCCGACTTGAGCCGCGCGCGCTCCTCTCCCCCCAGATGGGCCGGATTGACGAAGCTGTGCGGTCTCAGCCCCTCGGCGTCGCAGGCCAGACCGATCTCCAGCCGTTTGCGCTGGAGATACTCCCAGGCGTCGAGCAGCCGCTCGCCATGCCCCTCGGAGACATGACCCGCCGCAGCCATGGCCCGGATACGTTCACAGGTGTTGTGCGGCACAAGGCTGTACTTGAGAGCGAGAATACGCGCGCTGTTGGTCAGATGGGCCAACACGCTGTTCTTGATGTTGAGAAATCCATGCCAGGGGCCTTCCCGTTCCGTGATGAAAGCCCCGAAAAACGTCAGGGGAAGTTTGTAGTCCGTCAGCTCGCCGATGAGCATGGACAAGGCTATGGGTTTGGTTCGGACGTATTCCCACAAATGCCTGCGCAGCCGGTCAACGTCCTCGCCCGGGCCAAAGACCCCACGAAAATCGAGGATCAGGCCGGACTGCCATGCGCCCTTTTCGGCGGGGTTGGAGAGCCAGCCCGTGAGCCGGGTGAGCCATGTGTCGAAATCGCCGCGCCACTGTTCATTGCTGACCATAACCCCGCCGTCGCACAGGGGAAGTCCGGCCCCGTCCAGG
>CAMYLL010000206.1 GCA_947259235.1 uncultured Pseudodesulfovibrio sp.
GGCCGGGGCAAATGCCCACAAAAGAAAAAGCCCTTACGAACAAATATTCGTAAGGGCTTGATTTCAGTGGTGCTCGGGGACGGAATTGAACCGCCGACACGGGGATTTTCAGTCCCCTGCTCTACCGACTGAGCTACCCGAGCAACCGGTCGAGAAGTGGGATTTACCGAAATGAGCGGTGGTTGGCAACCACTTTTTCTCTTTCCGGTGAAATTTTACTCCTCATCGGCCAGTGGTGCGCCCATTTCCATGATCCGGGCGGCGTAGCCCGAACGCAGGGCTTCCATGTAGTCCGTGTCGATGGGGCCTTTCCAGGTGGTGACCTCGCTGTACCGCTTGGGGATCTTCACCCTGGCCGGGTCGTAGCCCATGCCCAGGCGCAGCCGCCAGCGGGCACGCTGGACCTCCTTGCCCACGGCGTCCAGGGAGGCGTTGAGGTTGCCGTAGCCCACGGCGTCCAGGGCCTGGGCCAGCACGTCGGCGGTATAGACCCCGCGCGAGAACAGGCAGCCCACCATGCAGTTGAGCACCACGCGGTCGCGGGCGTCGTCCACCAGGAAGTTCAGGGCTTTTTCAACGTCCTTGTCCTCGTGCTTCTGGTCGTAGGAGTAGCCGCCGGCGTCCAGGTGGGCGTGGCGGAATCCCAGGGCCTCGGAGACGAAGAACACCTCGCCCGTGGCGTATCCGGCCATCTCCTGCCCCAGGACGCAGGCAAAGTCCTCGCCGCCGAATTTGGCGGCGCACTTGAGGGTCCCCTGGCCCAGCAGGCGATAGAATTCGTTGGGCGGCCGACTGATGAGCTCCACGCCCTTCATGTAGGACTCGGCGTCGCCCCATGCCAGCCTGACGACGGTCTGCTCCTCGCTGATGACGCCCTTGTCCAGCGCCTCGGTGGCCCAGGCCAGGGCCACGCCCGCGGACATGTTGTCCAGCCCTTCCTTTTCGATGGTGTCGAGGATGCGCAGGACCTGGCCCGCGTCGGTCACCTCGAGCATGCCGCCGCAGGAGAAGATGGGCTCGTAGTCGTAGCCCACCTGGCGGTAGAGGTACTGGTTGTTGGCCTGGAACTGCTCGCGCACGAAGCCCACGTGGATGCAGCCCACCGGGCAGCCCGCGCAGGCCGCGTTGCGGAGCAGGGTGTCCTTGGCAAAGGTCTCGCCGGAGATGTTGTCGGCCTCGGGGCTGCTGGTCTGCTGGAGGTTCTTCCAGGGCAGGCTCTTGAGCTCGTTGAGGGGGTTGATGTTCACCGCCGTGCCCAGGCCGTGGTACTTGGACATCATCTCCGTGGTGGTCAGTTGTTTGAATATCTCCTTGTACAGGGTGGGGTATGCCTTGCCCTCGGGCAGGGCGAATCCCCGGTCGCCCAGGATGCAGATGGCCTTGAGGTTCTTGGACCCCATGACCGTGCCGCCGCCCAGACGGCCGAAGTGGCGGTAGGTGTCGACGTTGATGCAGGCATAGGCCGAGAGGTTCTCTCCGGCCGGGCCGATGCGCAGGATGGACCGGCGGCCGGAGCCGGGGAACAGCTTCCTGATGACCCGCCCGGTCTGCAGGGCGTCGAACCCGCGCATGTATTCCACGTCGCGCGTCTCCACCCGGCGCGAGCCGACGCACAGGGCCGTCAGCCTCGGGGCCTTGCCGACCACCACCAGGGCGTCGAGGTCCGCAAAGCGCAGGGAGAGGGCGGATTTGCCGCCCGCGTAGCTCTCCGCGTACTGGTTGTGATAGGGCGAGCGGAAGGAGCAGCAGGTCTTGCTCATGAGCGGGTAATAGCCGGTGAGGGGGCCGATGGCGAAGATCAGGGGCTGGTCCGGGTCGTCCCAGTCCCTGTCCATGTGGCCGTACTCGGCAAAGAGCATGGCCGCCAGTCCCGTGCCGCCGAGGAACTGTTCGCGGCCGGGCAGCTCGATGATGTTGGTCTTGCCGGTGGACAGGTCGACCTTCATGATGCGGAAGTGGTTCCTGATCATTTCGCACCTCCCTTGCCGCTGTCCTTCTTGGGCAGATCGACCAGCTCAAGACAGTCGTGCGGGCAGAACTCCACGCAGCGGCCGCAGTGGATGCAGACGTAGGGGTTGACCTCGTGGTCGAGGAAGATGGCGTCCACCGGGCAGGCCCGGGCGCACTCCCCGCAGCGGATGCAGAGGTTCTTTTTCTGGATGATGCCGCCGTCGCGCCGCTGGGTCATGGACCCTGTGGGGCAGGCCTCGGCGCAGGGCGCGGGGAGGCAGGCCAGGCAGACCTTGGCCTCGAAGCCGGTGGACAGCCCGCCCGCCGAGGCGATGCGTATCCCGGCCTTGTTCCAGGACAGGACGGTGTGGACCTGCTGTGCGCAGGCCAGCGAGCACGAATGGCAGCCGATGCAGCGTTCCATTCGTGATGCTCTCAATGCTTTCATGCTATCTTACGCCTCCGGCGTTGTATGCTCCGTCCGGCGCGTCGGCCGCCGAACAAAAAAAGGAATCACGGCCCGGGGCCGCCGCATCGGGCGGGCCTGGGGCCTGCGTTCATGGCGAATCCGGTTCAGATTCGTTCCAGTATGTCATGTTTGAGCGACCAGAGCACATGATTTTTGGCCGAGGCCTCTGTCATGTTCGGCGCCACTTCCACAAGCTTGCGTATCAGTGTGCCGGTGTCAACGGGTTTACGGGCAAGAAAGACGAGTTTCCTTGCCGCGTCCGGGTCGATGGTCTCTGTCAGCCCGGAATAGAGCATGGGAAAGTCCTTGCCCCGGTAGAACGCCTCGCCCGTTGCCCCGGCCCGGAGCATGACGCCGGGGGTCAGGGTGCGGCTGGTGTAGTGGCTGAAGAGCGCGCCGAAGGGCATGGCCTGGGGGTGGTCCACGCCGCGCAGGGCGTCCGCGTCCACCGGCTCGCTCCACAGGTCGTCCCACAGGGCCGCGTGCTGCCTGATGACCTCGGCCCAGGTGAAGCGCTCCAGCACGCGCCGCCTCGCCGCCTCGCCCATGGCCCGGCGGGTCTGCGGCGACTCGATGAGGGCCTTCAGGGCCTCGGCCAGGGCCGGAATCTCGACAACGGTTCGCTGGGCCAGCAGCAGGTGGTACTGGTTGTCGTAGAGGACAGGGGCCATGAGGTCCGCGTCCGGGGTATGGTCAGGGCCGATGGTGGGCACGAGCAGCCCGGTTTCGCCGTGGACCACGATGTCGCGGTAGCCGTCGTAGTCCGAGGCCACGGCGGGCAGGCCGAAGGCTCCGGCCTCCAGCAGGGTGATGCCGAAGGTCTCCTGCGGGTTGTCGGCGATGGATATGAATATGTCGGCGGAGCGGAACAGGGCGACCTTTTCGCCCTCGCTGGGCCGGGCCGCGATGGTCATGGCGATGCCCACGTTGGCGGCCAGCCCCTTGAGTACGGGGAGAAAGTCGTCCGCGTCGTCCACCCAGCCCGCCAGGACGAGCTCCACCGAGGCGGGGTCCATGCCCTGGGCCGTCAGCCGGTGCAGGGCGCGCATCAGGGGCAGCAGGTCCATCTTTGAATGATGGGAGATGCGCCCGAACACGAGCAGGCGCACCGGGCCGCCGTCCTGCCGGGGCTCGCCGGGACACAGCTCGTCCGCGTCCACGGCCAGGGGGATGCGCGTCAGTTGCGGCGCGGGGAAGGACTCGGGGTCCAGCCCGTAGCCCTGTCGCAGCCAGTGGAAGAAATTCCGCACGGCCTGACGTCCCGGCTCCGAGGTGCAGACGATGGCGTCGCGCCGGGTGTTGCCGGGCCAGAGGTGGCGCAGGAACTGGGTCCCGAAGGTGGAGCAGCTCAGGGAGTGGATGGTCCCGGTGACCGGAAAGATGGCGCGGCTGAACCGGTTGCGCAGCCGGGCCACGTGGGGCTGGCTGGTGATGCAGTCCGACAGGTGCATGCAGTGGAAGGACTCCTGCGCCAGCATCCGGGGCAGCTCCCGGCGGTCCACGATGCGAACCCGGCCCGCCGCGAGCATTTCAGGGGCTATCTTGCCCAGGTGCTTGCCCAGATAGTCCGTCTGTCCGGCGTCGGACAGGAAGAAGCGGTACTCGTCGCAGGGGTCTGCGGCCAGCAGTGCCCGCAGGAACTTGGTGTTGGCCACCCTGCGGCCCAGCACCGGCCCAGGCTCGTAAAAGGGGTCCAGGGTAGCCCAGATGCGCTTGGATTCAGACATCTCTAGGTCAAAACCGTATTGTTCCCTTTTGTCAATGGGTTTGACGGAAATCAATCGGCAGATTCTTCCCGGCGCCGGGGGGAGGGTGTTCGGAAAGTGATAATTAAAAACAAAAAGAAAACAAGCGATTGCATGGCCCGCTGCGGCCTGTTCCTCCGTGCACGGGGTGCGTTGATTCGTTTGGCCCCGATCTTGCTCACTTCACGGTGCGGACGTGGAAGCGTCGGTATTTTGACTCGTAAGGAGATGCGGAGATATGCACAAGCAGATGATGAAGCGGGGCAAGCGGCCCGAACTCATGTGGGGACTGGGTCTGGACGAGACCCTCATGGCCCAGATCGAGCAAGGCGTGGGCCCCGGATTCCATATTCGCAATTTTTCTGCCGAGGCCCTGCCCAAGGCCAGGGAGATGCGTCAGGACGAAAAGCCCTGCGCCGTCTGGATTCCCTGGTCCGTGTGGTCGGCCCTTCCCGAACACAGCAGGCAGGAATACCGCATGCAGGAAGCCTCCCAGCGCATCCTTGTTCAGGATCAGGGCGACGAGAGCCTTGAGATGGAGAAGGTCCTGGCCGAGGGCTTCCTCACCGTGGTCCGCGCTCCGCTGACGCGGCCCAAGGTGCAGGACGCCGTGTTCCGGGCCCGCGAGGTCACGAGCATGTATTCCGACATCTACCGCATGACCGAGGAGATTCTCCTGGAGCGGGAGCTGCTGGAGCGCAAGACGGACCAGCTCATGTTCCTGAACAAGATCCTGGCCTCGGCCACCGAGAGCCTGGACGCCACCACCATCCTGCTCAACGCCAAGGAGACCCTGAACCTCGTCCTGCCGGTCAAGCTGCTTCACGCCGCCTTCTGGACCCGCCAGCAGGACTCCGGCGTGGCCGACGTCGAGATATTCCTCAACGGAAAGATGGTCCCGGACACCGAGAGCGTATGGGTCGAGCACATCATGGCCTCTGTCGCCGAGATGGGCAGCGGCCCGGTCAACGGCTTTACCATCATGCACACCGACCCGGCGCGCCGTCCCGAGTTTTCCCTGACCCCCTCCGATGGCAGACTGGTGACCATGCCCCTGGTGGCGGGCCACGAGACCTTCGGCTGTCTGGTCCTGCTGTGCGAGCCCGGCTACAGGCTGGGCAAGGACCAGGTGGAAACCTTCCGCTCCGCCGTGAACCACCTCGGCCTGGCCCTGCGCAACGCCCTGGTCTACAAGGAGGTCAAGCTGCGCGCCGACCGCGACGGCCTGACCCGCATCTATAACCGCCACTCCTTTGAGGAGCGGCTGGTTTACGAGATCAAGCGCCGCCGCAGGTACAACCACGAC
>CAMYLL010000207.1 GCA_947259235.1 uncultured Pseudodesulfovibrio sp.
CCAGATACCCGGGTTCACCCTGAGGGTTGGCTTCGGCGATCGCGTCGGCCAGGGCGTCGGCCCAGGCAGGCTCCGCCACGAAGCAGACAGCGGCCAGAAGAGCCAGCATCATAAGAATTTTTTTGGAACGTAACACAGTTACCTCCTCCTAAAGTTGTGTTGAACCCCGAAAAATCACCCCGCAGTCACCCGACAACAGGGGTTTGATCCAATAACCTACTCCGGACGCACGAAACTCAGGGCCGAGGCGGTGCAGCCGGTAACGCAGGCGGGGGTGCCGCCGGCATCCACCCGATCCACGCAGTAATCGCATTTCATGATCTTGCCTGTCAGTTCATTGAAGACCGGCACGGTCCACGGACAGGCGTCGATGCTGGCCTTGCAGCCATCACACAGGTCCATGTTGACAAGCACGAGACCGTCCTCGCGCTGGTACATGGCCCCGGTGGGGCATGCCGGAACACACTCCGGCTTCTTGCAATGCAAGCACGGCTGGTACTTGAGCTTCGCTGAAGGCTTGCCATCCTTGTCGGCGATGGGGCCTTCGGCAGTCAGCCTGTTGAGCGAAATCCCGGCCGGGACTTTGTTCTTCACCTTGCAGTGAATCAGACAGGCGTCGCAGGCGATGCATCTCTTCTTGTCGAATTTGATCCTGTAAATGGCCATTTCTCCACCTCTGAATCAGCGTTTATCCTCGCAGTTTGTACGATAGGCACACTTTTGATTTAAAAAGCAACCCTGGTCAACGGGCTTCCTTCTTGTGACAGATTTCTCAATTAAAGCTTTTCCAGACTGCGATGGTATTATAATTTACACACTTTTATTGTGACATCTTTCACATGGCGGTATGTGATTGATGAATGTGACAGGTCGTTGCTAGCTTCCATCGTGCGGTTGTGCGGTTTCAAGACTTTTCGTTTCATTCCCCGTGCCTCAGGAGGATAATATGAGTAAGGAATATGTTTACAGCATGTGCGGCATGTGCTCCGTACGCTGTCCCATCCAGGTTGAAGTTGTCGACGGCAAGGCCGAGTACATTCAGGGCAACCCCCATGCGGCAGGCATACAGGGCTCCCTGTGTCCGCGCGGAGCGGCCGGAACGGCTCTGACCTATGACGAGGAACGCCCGCAGTATCCCATGATCCGTACGGGCGAGCGCGGCGAGGGCAAATGGCGCAAGGTATCCTGGGACGAGGCCCTCGACTACGTGGCCGACAAGCTCAAGGATATTCAGGCAAAACACGGCAAGGAGTCGGTCCTCTTCTCTGATCGCGGCGGCCCCTACCGCGACTTCTACAGAGCATTCCTGCGCGGCATCGGCACTCCCAACTACAACAACCACGACTCGGCCTGCGCCAGAAACGTGCAGAACGCAGCCCTTTCCGTTTTCGGATTCGGCCGCAAGGGCGTTGCCTACGACCTCAAGAACGCCAAACACGTCATCCTGCAGCAGCGCAACATCTTCGAAGCCATCAACGTGGCCGAGGTGAACAACCTGCTGGGGGCCATGGAAAAAGGCTGCAAGCTCTCGGTCATCGACATCAGAGCCAACGTCCCGGCCACCAAGGCGGACAACTTCTATCTCATCCGCCCCGGTACGGACTATGCCTTCAACCTGGCCGTCATCAACGCCCTCATCTCCGAGGAGCTCTACGACAAACAGTTCGTGGCCGACTGGTTCAACGACTTTGACGTCCTCAAGGACTTCGTGGCCCAGTATACCCCGGAGTGGGCCGAGGCCGAGACCGGCGTCAGCGCCGAGTCCATCCGCGACCTGGCCCGCCAGCTGAGCGAGGCCGCACCGTCCGTGCTGTGGCATCCGGGTTGGATGACCGCCCGCTATGACGACTCCTTCTACATGTCGCGCACCATCTACATCATCAACGCCCTGCTCGGCAGCGTCGGGGCCAAGGGCGGCCTGCCGCTCATGGTCAAGCCCGGTGATGTCGGGGCCAAGGGGCTCAAAAGCTTCATGGAACTCTATCCGAAACCCGAAGGCAAGCGTGCCGACGGCGTGGGCTGGATGGAAGGCCGCAAGCACTATGACGCTGGCCCGGGGCTGGTCAACCTCGCCTACGATGCCATCGTCAAGGGCGAGCCCTACCCGATCAAGGCGTATATCGCCCACCGCCACGACCCGCTCATGGCCTTCCCCGACAAGGACGACGTCAAGGCCATGTGGGACAACCTCGAACTGCTGGTGGCCGTGACCTTCTCATGGTCCGACACCGCATGGCAGGCGGACGTGGTGCTGCCCATCTCGCCCTATCTGGAGCGCGACGACACCATCATGACCAAGAACGGAGCCAAACCGAGCTTCATCGTCCGCAACCGGGCCATACAGCCGGTCTACGACACCAAGGCCATCTGGGAGATTTACGCAGGCCTGTCCCGTCGCATGGGGCTCAAGGAGCTTGACTACGACAAGATCGAGGACATCTGGAACTTCCAGCTTGAGGGAACCGGCGTGAGCATTGCCGATTTTGCCAAGACAGGCATTGTGCCCCTGGCCGCCGAGCCGCTGCTCAAGCCCATCAAGGAAGGCGTGTTTAAGACACCCTCCGGCAAGATTCAGATCATCGACGCCAAGCTCGAAGCCGACGGCATGCCCTCGCTCAGGCCCTATGTATCGCCCAAGCGGCCGCCCGAGGGGTCGTTCCGCATCACCTTCGGCCGTTGCGCCCTGCACACCCAGGGCCACACCGTGAACAACTCCCTGCTCTTCGAGCGCATGCCCGAGAACGTCCTGTGGATACATACGGACAGGGCCAAGGCGCTTGGCATCGTCACCGATGAATACGTCACCGTGAGCAGCAACGGCTACTCCGCGAAGATCCGCGCCTTCGTCACGGATTTCATCCACCCTGAGGCGGTCTTCATGATCCACGGTTTCGGCCACACCCTGTCTTGCGAATCCCGCGCAATAGGCAAGGGCGCGGCTGACAACCTGCTCATGCCCAAGGGCATCAGGCGTTATGACAAGTCCGGCGGCGCTGTCTCCATGCAGGAACACTTCGTCCAGGTCGCCAAAGCATAAAAATCCATACACCACCCCCAAAGCGAGAGCGGTCGGCATCAACAACGATGCCGACCGCTCTTCAATTTCACGGGCCGGGGATGGCCCCGGCCAACTGCCCGCCGCTATTCGCTGACCCGCTTGATCCGCGCGCCAACGCCGGAGAGCTTTGCCTCGATATTTTCGTAGCCACGGTCGAGGTGATAGATGCGCTCGATGGTGGTGGTTCCCTCGGCAGCCAGCCCGGCCAGCACGAGCGAGGCGCTCGCACGCAGGTCAGAGGCCATGACCGGCGCACCAGTCAACTTGCCCACACCGTGGACCATGGCCGTGCGTCCCTTGAGCCGGACATCCGCCCCCAGGCGCACCAGTTCGAGCACGTGCATGAACCGGTTCTCGAAAATCTTCTCCTCGATGGTCCCGGCCCCCTGACCAAAGCACATGAGAGCCATGAGCTGGGCCTGCATGTCGGTGGGGAACCCGGGATGGGGCAGCGTGGTCACGTCCACGTTCTTGAGCAGACCGTTGGCCCGGCGCACCAGGACATACCCGTCCTCCTCCTGGAGCCAGACGCCCATTTCGCGGAGCTTGTAGCTCACCGCGTCCAGCTCCTGGAAGGGGCAGTCCAGAATCTCCAGCTCGCCGCCGGTGATGGCGGCGGCCACCATGTAGGTCCCGGCCTCGATGCGGTCGGGCATGACCCGGTAGTCGCACCCGGAAAGGGACGGCACACCCTCAATGGTCAGAACGCTTGTCCCCTGGCCCGTGATTTTGGCCCCGCAGGCGTTAAGGAAGTTGGCCAGGTCCACCACCTCGGGTTCGCGCGCGGCGTTCTCCATGGTCGTGGTGCCCTCGGCCAGACTGGCAGCCATGAGCAGGTTCTCGGTTCCGCCCACGGTGGGAAAATCAAGGGTGATGTGCGCCCCCTTGAGCCTGCCCTTGCAATACCCCTTGATATACCCTTCGGTAATCTCGAATTTTGCCCCCATGCGCTCCATGCCGCGCAGGTGGAGGTCCACCGGGCGTGCGCCGATGGCGCATCCGCCGGGCAGGGCCACGCGGGCCTCCCCAAGCCGCGCCAGCAGCGGTCCGAGGCACAGCACCGATGCGCGCATGGTCTTGACCAGATCATACGGCGCCTCGGGATTCAGGGCCACGCATTCGCTGGTGGCCTCGTTGCCCTCGAAGGTGGTTTCGCACCCCAGGATGTTCAGGAGTTTGAGAGAGGTTCGGATATCCGCCAGACGGGGGACGTTGGACAGGTTGACCTTGCCCTCGGCCAGCAGGCAGGCCATGAGGATCGGCAGGGCGGCATTTTTCGAGCCGCTGACCTGGATGGAGCCTTCGAGCGACACGCCGCCTTCAATAATAAGTTTATCCATGTATTACCTTTTTTACTTGTTTTGCTTGACCGTGGATGAAACCTTAGCTAAGAAATGCCCCTCACACGGTGGGTGTAGCTCAGTTGGTAGAGCACTTGGTTGTGGCCCAAGTGGCCGTGGGTTCAAGTCCCATCACTCACCCCAATGTGCCTAATCGGACGGAACCTCGGTTCCGTCCTTTTTCGTTGCCCCGTCGAGCAGCTTGACCAGGGAACGCGCGCCCTCCGGCACGGTCCCGGTCTCAAAGAGGACATGCTCCGGGCTGCCGTCCGCCACATCGTGGTAGGCGGCGTTGAGCCCCACCCGGTTGGACAGCCCGCCGGTGGTCACCCCTATCCCCGCATACAGCCCGGCAGTATCCCCCACGAAGATCACATCACCGGTCTCGACGAACTCGGGCGTCCTGTTGCCCTCGAAGTCCGCATCGAGGAAAGTGATGGCCGCACGGCCCTGCAAAAGCGCACCGGTCTCCAGCACGTAGCGGACGTCCTCGTCGCGCATGTACAAGATGATCCCCGAAACACGGGTCACACCGGCCTGCATGCCGATGCCGCCCGTCCCTTTCGTCAGAAAGACCGGTCCGGCCCAGCGCTCTCCGTTACGCGCCATGAGCACGCCGTTGCCCCCGCCAAGGGAAAAAATGAAGCTGACGCTACCCATTCCGGGAACGATCATGGCCCCCCTGGCCTGTGCGATAAGCTGGCGCAGGGTCTTGCCGCGCTCGCCATCAAGCCCGGCACGCAGCGTGGCCTCGGCCGAATTGACCAACCCCTGCGCAGTGGCTTCCGAGCCGGAATTGACGCTCCGACCGGCGCACCCCGCAAGCAGGAACGATAAAAGTACGGCCAGCAAGACCGATGACGACAGGCGAACTCTTTGTCTCATGAGCATGGCGTAAAGGGAGTGTATCATGGTGTCAAGCGCGTTTGCGCAGGTGACGGACATCGCCCACCCGCACGGTCAGCTTCTCCTTGTCGAAATATTCCAGAACCGGGATCAGATACTTGCGCGACAGCCCGGTCAGCTCCTTGAAATCCGGCGCGGACATCTCCTGGCGGGTATC
>CAMYLL010000208.1 GCA_947259235.1 uncultured Pseudodesulfovibrio sp.
GGACCAGGACGCCCTCAGGCAGGTGCTGCTCAATCTCATTTCCAACAGTCTGGACGCCATCGTCGCCTGCGAACAGTGCGACAAGCCGGGCCACATCTGCCTGACCTCCGAGCGGGTGGACGGCGGGGTGTGCATCGTGGTGGCGGACGACGGCCCGGGCATGGACCCGGACATCGGCGACGACGTGTTCAAGCCCTTTGTCACCGGCAAGAAGACCGGCACGGGCCTGGGGCTGGCCATCGTCCAGAACATCATGCGCGCCCACCGGGGCAGGGCGGTTGTGGACTCCCGCCCCGGCGAGGGCGTCAAGATCCGGCTGTTCTTTCCCGACGCCGGAGCGGAAAGGGCTCGCGCCCGCACGGAGGAGGAGCAGACCGAGAGGGCCGCTCCCCCCGGCGGCGAGCCGGGGAACCGGGACGACGGGGACACGGCCTGACGGCGGCCCCGAGGACAGACAAACACAGCACAGACGGCGCGGCCCGTCCCGATCGAACGGGAAGCCGGGCCGCCGGAGGCTTAGATGACAGAAGAACGCGTGGTGCTCGTGGTGGACGACGAGCCGGGACACCGGCTCATGGTCCGTGCGGTTCTGGAGGACGACGGCTGGACGGTGCTCGATGCCGAGTCGGGCGAGCGTGCCCTGACCGTCCTGGCGGAGTCCGCCGAGTCCGACACCTTTCGCGACGTGGCCCTGGTGGACATGAAGATGCCCGGCATGGACGGCATGCAGCTGCTCAAGGAACTGCAGATCCGGCGACCGGGCATGCCCGTGGTTCTGCTGACGGCCTTCGGCAGCGTGGGCAGCGCCGTGGACGCCATGAAGCGCGGCGCCTTCGACTACCTGACCAAGCCCGCGGACAACGACGAGCTGGCCGTGGTCCTGGGCAAGGCCTTCGAGTATCACAAGCTGGTCAGGGAAAATGTCCGGCTGAAGGCCGAGGCGGGCGGCGACCTGAATTTCATCGGGGCCAGCCCCGGCGTGGAGCGGGTGCGCGATCTCATCGCCCAGGCCGGTCCGTCCGAGGCCACGGTCCTCATCCTGGGCCAGTCCGGCACGGGCAAGGAGCTGGTGGCCGAGGGGCTGCACCGCGCCAGCAACAGGGCCTCCCGCCCGCTGATCAAGGTCAACTGCGCGGCCCTGCCCGACGACCTGCTGGAGAGTGAACTCTTCGGCTACGAGAAGGGCGCCTTCACCGGCGCGGTCAAGGACAAGCCCGGCCGGTTCCAGCTTGCGGACGGTGGCACGTTGTTCCTGGACGAGATCGGCGAGATGCCCGGCGCGCTCCAGGCCAAGCTGCTGCGCGTGCTTCAGGAGAAGACCATAGAGCCGCTGGGCTCGGTCAAGACCATCAAGGTCGATACCCGGATCATCGCGGCCACCAACCGCAACCTCAAGGTGGAGGTCGAGGCGGGCCGCTTTCGCGAGGACCTCTACTACCGGTTGGCCGTCCTCGAAATCCGCATCCCGCCCCTGTGCGAGCGCAAGGAGGACCTGCCCCTGCTGGTCAGCTTCCTGCTGCGCAAGCTGGGCAACAAGAACAACAAGATCATCCGCACCGTGACCCCGGCCTTTCTGGACGCCCTGTCCGGCTACGATTGGCCCGGCAACGTCCGCGAGCTGGAGAACGTGCTGGAGCGCGCCCTGATCCTGTCCCGCTCCGATGCCCTGGGGCCCGACCTGCTGCCGCCCCAGGTGTCCGGCGCGCGCGAGGCGGCCATCGACATGGAGCCCATGGTCAGCCACTCCATGACCTCCCCCGCATCGCTGGAGGAGGCAGAAAAGCTGGCCATCCTGCGCGCCCTGGAGGAGAACGGCAACCACCGCGAGCGCACGGCGGACGCCCTGGGCATCAGCCGCCGCACCCTGCAATACAAACTCAAGAAGTTCGGCCTGACCCGCCGTTAGGCCGACCATGGGGCAATAGACGCCGTGAATTCCCTGACCATCGAAACCTTTGTCCTCGGCCCGGACGAGACCAACTGCTACCTGCTCTCCGCCGGGGGCGAGGCCGTGGTCATCGATGCCGGGGTTGACCCCGGCCGGCTGGCGGCGCGCATAGAGGAGCAGGGGCTTGCCCTGCGCGGCATCTACCTGACCCATCTGCACATCGACCACTCGGGCGGGGTGCGCGAGCTGCACGACCGCTTCGGCGCGCCGGTCTACGCCAGCCCCAACGACGAATTCCTCAAGGAGATATCCATGGAGGCGGGCGGCATCCGCGAGCTGGCCTCCTTCGTTGACTTCCCCTACGAGCCGGTGGGGCCGGGCCGCCGCAGGGTGCTGGACCGGCCCATGGTCGTTCTGGACACGCCGGGGCATACGCCGGGCAGCCTGTCCTATTTCTTTCCGTCCGTCGGTTCGTCTGCCGGGTGCGTCTTTTCCGGGGATGTCATCTTCATGATCGCCGTGGGCCGCACGGACCTGCCGCGCGGCAGCGGTCCCGAGCTGATCGGCTCCATCCGCTCGCGCATCTTCATCCTGCCAGACGACACCCGCATCTATTCCGGCCATGGCCCCATGACCACCGTTGCGCACGAGAAGAAATACAACCCCCACTTCATGGTCTGATTCTTCCCGATATAAACCCCTTTTTCTTCCTCGTTTTTTCTTCTAGTATGGTAGACGGTTCGGTTTTCTCTTTTGCAGGAAGTATCTATGGCTCAAACGACGACGGAAACGCACCCGGAAGTGACGGCGCAGACCCGGGCGGCGGCAAAGCAGCTGCTTTCCAGGCGGCTGAAGTTCATCAAAAATCCCGATGATGCGTTGAAACGACTGGCGTATCACGGTGTGAGCCATGTGGCGCGCGACATGACCGTCAACCCGCAGCGGTATGTCCAGGCCGCGCCGTCGGTCCCGGAAGCGGGCGTCTCGCCGCTGGACCCCCTCGACATCCTGCGCAAGGAGCATCAGCTCCCGGCCCTGCCCCAGGTGTTCATCCAGTTGCAGGAGGCCATCAAGGCCAAGAACTCCTCGGCCGACAACCTGGCCGCCATCGTCAGTCAGGACCCGAGCCTCACGGCCTTCCTGCTGCGCATGGTCAACTCCGCCTTCTACAGCCTGCCCATGCAGATCGACACCATCTCCCGCGCCGTGACCGTGGTGGGCGTGAACCAGCTGACCACGCTGGCCGTGGGCACGTCGGTGCTGAGCCTGTTCAAGGACGTGCCCGGCGACGTGCTGGACATGGAGCAGTTCTGGAAGCACTCGGTGGCCTGCGGTCTCATCGCCCGGCGGCTGTGCCGGATCACGGGCCGGGGCGACCCGGAGCGCGCCTTTGTGGCCGGGCTGCTGCACGACATCGGCCAGCTCATCCTGCTCCAGGCCGTGCCGGAGCGGGCCCTGGCCGTGCTGGCCCATGCCCGCACCCGCGACGTACTCCTCTATGCCGAGGAAAAGGCGTTGCTCGGCTTTGACCACGCCACCCTCGGCGGGATGCTGTTGCGCAAGTGGAATTTCCCCTTTGTCCTCGTCTCCGCCGTGCTGGAGCATCATCAGCCGAGGGAGAAGCAGAAGGAGGCGGAGCCGGGCCTTGTCCACTGTGCAGAGACCCTGGTCACCGGCCTGGGCATCGGCTCCTCGGGCGAGTTTTTCGTGCAGCCGCCGGACCGCCGCGTCTGGGACGCCATGGAGCTGACGCCCGAGCGCATCGACGAGATGGTGGACGACCTGGACGACGAGCTTGAGGAAGCCTTTGGGATTCTCCTGGCCCGGTGACAGCCGCCCGGAGGCGACCTTCCCCTTTTTGCCCGGCCCGCGCCCTCCCTTCACGGAATTGACATGGCTGGGCGAACCCCGTAATCCTGCCTCCCAAGAACCCATCTGGAGGGAACGACATGCGTGAGAAAGTTGAATTGGTGCTGGATAAGGTCCGCCCGGTCCTGCAGGGCGACGGTGGCGACGTGGAGCTGGTGAACATCACGGACGCCGGCATAGTGCAGGTCCGGCTCACCGGCGCGTGCAAGGGATGCCCCATGTCCCAGATGACCCTGAAGAACGGCATCGAGCGCATCATCTTGAAGGAAATACCCGAGGTTAAGGGCGTCGAAGCGGTCAGCTAGACGCCTCGGGCCGATCCGGGCCGCCCGCATCCGGGCATCACATATGTTTTTCAGTACCCGGGCCGATGCTTTCGGCCCGGCGTCAGCTTCGCCCGCATTCCTTCCCGAGCCGGGCGGGCGGCATACACGAATCATCTGCAAGGAGACCATGTTCATGGGCAAGATAGTATCCCGGTTCGCGCCGAGCCCCACGGGCTTTCTGCATATCGGCGGCGCGCGCACCGCGCTTTTTTCCTGGCTGCTGGCCCGCGCACAGGGCGGCGAGTTCCGCCTGCGCATAGAGGACACCGACCGCGAGCGGTCCACGGACGAGGCCACCAACGCCATCATCGACTCCATGAAGTGGCTGGGGCTGGCCCACGACGGCGAGATCGTCTTCCAGTCCGGGCGGGCCGACCGCCACAACGAGGTCATCGACCAGCTCGTGGCCACCGGGCACGCCTACTACTGCCAGTGCTCCAAGGAAGATGTGGACGCCATGCGCGAGACGGCCATGCAGGAAGGACGCAAGCCCAAGTACGACGGAACCTGCCGCGACAAGGGGCTGACCTCCGGCGTGGTCCGGCTCAAGGCCCCCCTGGACGGGGCCACCGCCTTCAAGGACATGGTCAAGGGACCCATCGTCGTTGAGAACGCCGAGATGGACGACATGATCCTGCGGCGCACCGACGGCACGCCCACCTACAACCTCGCCGTGGTGGTGGACGACCACGACATGGGCGTGACCTCCGTGCTGCGCGGCGACGACCACGTCAACAACACCCCGCGTCAGATTCTCATCTACAGGGCCATGGGCTGGGATGTGCCGGAGTTCGGCCACGTGCCTATGATCCTCGGGCCGGACAAGAAGAAGCTCTCCAAGCGCCACGGCGCGCTCTCGGTCATGGAATACGAGAAGATGGGCTACCTGCCGGAGGCCGTGTGCAACTATCTGGCCCGGCTGGGCTGGTCCCACGGCGACCAGGAGCTTTTCACCATGGACGAGATGGTCGCGCTCTTCACGCCCGACAACCTCGGCAAATCGCCCTCGGTCTTTGACCTGACCAAGTTCGAGTGGGTCAACGGCCAGTACATGCAGCAGGCCGACCCGGACCGCCTGGCCGGAATGCTCTGCGACTTCCTGGCCCGCGAGGTGGGCGAGGAGGAGGCCGCCAACGTGGACCGGGCGACCTTCGCCAAAATCGCGCCCCTGCTCCAGCCCCGGGCCAAGTCGATTGTGGACATGCTCGAGCAGGCCCGTCCCTTCATCGTGGACGCCTCCTTCCTCCATTACGACGAGGCGGCGGTAAAGAAGTTCCTGACCGATGGAACCAAGCTCATGCTCGAGGAGATCACCTCCCGCATGGAGGCCCTGACCGAGTT
>CAMYLL010000209.1 GCA_947259235.1 uncultured Pseudodesulfovibrio sp.
GTTCTCGTAATATTCGTAAGGCAACGCATACATGCATGCATGGGGCGGCATGGTCTGGTGAAACGCCGTGTCGAACACGAGCACCTGCGGCACGCCCGGCAGGAGGGTCATGCCCTCCCTAGCTCCGCCGAGGTTGGCGGGGTTGTGCAGCGGGGCCAGGCGAACCGTGTCCTGAAGGTCTTCGAGCACCTCGGGAGAGACCACCACGGGCTCGGCGAACTTCTCGCCGCCCGCCACCACGCGATGCCCCACCGCATCGATCTGGTCCAGACCGGAGATAACGCCCTTCTCGGGGTCTATTATCAGGTCAATGGCCATTTTCAGGCCGAGGTTATGGTCGGCAATGGGCTGCTCGATCCTGGTCACTGCCTCCCGGTCGGTTCCGGGGTTCGACTTGTTTGTCAGCTCGCCCCTTGGCTCGCCTATGCGCTCGATCAGCCCCGAGACCATGACGGTCTCGGTCTCCATGTCGATGAGCTGGTACTTGATGGAGGAGCTGCCGGAATTGATGACGAATACTTTCATGTTTACTTGCCCTTTTCAGCCTGCGCCTGGATGGCGGTAATGGCCACGGTGTTGACGATGTCCGGCACGGTGCAGCCCCGGGACAGGTCGTTGACCGGCTTGTTCAGCCCCTGGAGGATGGGACCGATGGCCACGGCATTGGCGGCGCGCTGGACGGCCTTGTATGTGTTGTTGCCGGTATTGAGATCCGGGAAGATGAAGACGGTGGCCTGGCCCGCCACGTCGGAATCGGGCATCTTGAATGCCGCCACCTCGGGGTCCACGGCCGCATCGTACTGGAGCGGTCCCTCAAGGGGAATGTCCAGTCCGCGTTCCTTGATGAGTCCCCTGGCGATCTGCGTGGCCTGGATGACCTTCTGCACGTCTTCGCCCTTGCCCGAATCGCCCGTGGAGTAGCTGAGCATGGCGACCTTGGGCTCAACGCCGAAGATGCGCGCGGTCTCTGCCGAGTCGATGGCGATCTCGGCCAGCTGCTGGGCGTTGGGATTGGGGTTCACGGCGCAGTCGCCGTAGGCAAGGACGCGATCCTTGAGGCACATGAGGAAAACCGAGGAGACGATGGAGCGTCCCGGCTTGGTCTTGACGAACTCGAAGGCCGGACGAATGGTCTGGGCCGTCGTGGTGACGGAACCGGAAACCATACCGTCGGCAAAACCCTTGTGGACCATCATGGTTGCGAAGTAGGTCGGATCGGACATGCGGTCCCAGGCGATCTCCGCGATGACGCCCTTGTGCTTGCGAAGGTCCAGGTATTCCTCGGCAAACGGATCAAGCAGCTCCGAATCGGCGGGATTGATGATCCGCGCGGCGGAGATGTCCACACCCAGGGCGGAGGCCTTGGCCCTGATATCCTCAGGCTTGCCCAGCAGGATCATTTCGGCCACGCCGCGGCGCAGCAGGATGTCCGTGGCGCGCAGGATGCGCTCGCCCGAGCCTTCCGGCATGACGATACGCTGCTTGTCGCCGGAGGCTTTCTCCACAAGGGAGTATTCGAACATCTTCGGCGTGACCCGGACGGAGCGCTGGCTGATGACCCGCTCACGCAGTTCCTTCACGTCCACATGGTTCGAGAACTCGCCCAAAGCGGTCGCGATGCGCTGGTCGTCATGCGTCTCTATGCGGCCATACAGGCGCGTGACCTCCTGAACGGTCTGGTAGGTGTGCCCCTTGACGGACAGCACCGGGACCGGCACGCCGGTCCACCCTTCGATGAGCTTGTGCACGTTGACGGAGACGTTGAGCCCGCCGGTGAGCACTATGCCGGAAATGTCGGGATAGGAGCTGGACAGCCGGGAGGCCAGGCTGGACAGGATGATGTCGGACCGGTCGCCCGGGGTGATGATCAGGCTGCCCTGACGAATATAGCCGAGAAAGTTGCCGATCTGCATGGCGGCGACCACGTAGTTGTCCACCAGACTGTGCAGTCCGCTGTGGCCGTAGAGCACGTCGGCGTCGAGCCAGCGCTTGACGTCGCCGATGGTGGGCTTGCCCAGCGCCTCGTTCTCCGGGATGACGTAGACCGGCATCGGCTCCTTGCACCTGACCTTGCATTCGATCAGGTTCGCCATCTCGCGTGTCACCCCTTCGGGAGCGCGGTTGACGATGCAGCCCACGAGGTCAACGCCCTTCTCCTCCAGTGTGTCCACTGTGGTCTGGGACAGGGATATGACTTCCTCGGCCGACCTGTCGAGACCGGAGCAGACAACGAGGACAGGCGCACCGATATTGGCGGCGATATCGGCGTTGATGTCGAACTCGAAGGCCGGGTCCTTGCCCTTGAAGTCGGTCCCTTCACAGAGAACGAAGTCATATTCGGATTCGAGGTCCTTGTATTTTTTCAGAATATTCTCAAGCAACAGGGCGTGCTGGCCGGAGTTGATCAGCTCGCGTGCCTGCTTGAGGGTGTAGGCGTAGGTGTCGCGATAAGGGATGGAAAGCTTGAAGTGGTCGATCATCAGTTCGATATCGTGGTCCTTCCTCCCCTCGCCCGGATCATTGATGATGGGCCGGAAAACGGCGACGTTGTGCAACTCCCTCAGGATCATCTGCAACACGCCGAGTACGATGGCGGACTTGCCGCTTCGCGATTCCGTCGCTGTCACATACAGGTTCTTGGACATTGTGCTTACCCTTTTATCTGCTGGCTGTTCGCTAAAAGTTCCTGTAGCCGACAGGGGACGTTCCCCTTCTCCGGGCGACCCCGGAGAGCTTTCCCCATGCGGGAAAGCCGGTCAGCACGGGTCGGCGCAGAGCGCCGACCCGTTCATATCTACCTGTCTACCACCTCGGAACCGTCTCAACAGCCACCATCCGCATAGAGTTCAATAACGTGTTTGACGTCGATTCCGGCCTTCTTCTGGGAAAGCATGTCGGTGATCTGGAGCATGCAGGCCGGGCAGCTGGTGGCCAGTGTATCGGCACCCGAGGCAATTATGTTGTCCGCCTTGCGACCGCCAATCTTCTTGGAAAGGTCGTAATGGGCGATGTTGAAGCTTCCGCCGCACCCGCAACAGGTCCCGGCCTCGGCCATCTCCTTGTAGCCGCAACCGGCCGCCTTGATCAGCGCCCGGGGCTGGGCGGTGATGCCCAGCGAGTTCTTCAGATGGCAGGGATCGTGATAGGTCACGGTGCGCCCGCCGGTCTGGGTTTTCGGCTCCAGTTTCAAAATATCCACGAGGAACTGGCTGATGTCCATAGTTTTCCTCTCAAGCACGCCGATGTCGTACTTGTGGGCGGACGGCCCGTGGAACATGCGCGGCCAGAGCTCCTTAATGGTCGAGGTGCAGGTGGCGCAACCGGTGACGAGGTAGTCGAACTCCCCTGCCCGCATCCGCTCCACGTTCATGCCGACCAGCTTGTCGAAGGTCTCCGTATCGCCGCTGGAAAGAGCCGGGATGCCGCAGCACGCCTGGCCCGACGGCATGTACACGCCAACGCCGTGACGCTCCAGCACCTCGAGGATGGACTGCCCCACATGGGGGAATATCTTGTCGATGACGCAGCCGACGTAAAAGGCGACCTTGATGCCGCTCTTCCCGGCCGGGGTATCAAGCTCGGGCACGATCTTGTGCAGCGGCTTGTCAGCCAGGGTGCGGAAGTGCCGGTCGCCCACCAGGGGAGAGTTGAACCGGGCGCAGGACGAGCCCAGCATGTCGTCCACCTTCTTGGTGAACAGCCCCTGGAACTTGGCCCCCATGCCCGTCAGGGCATTGAACAGCTTCGGGTTTTGCAACATCCCCCGGAAGATCGCCCGTTTGGCGGGCGACAGGCCGAAGTAGCCGGTCATGATGGCCCGGGCCTTGAGGAAGATGTCCATGACCTTGACGCCGCTCGGACAGTTGGATTGACAGGTTCCGCACAGCAGACAGCGGTTGAGCTTCTCGTTGACCCCGTCGGGATCGCTGAGCATCTCGCTCGCCAGCCCGTCCAGCAGGGCGAGCTTGCCGCGCGTGACGTCCGCCTCCAGCCCGGATTGGGCGAAGACCGGACAGACCGCCTGGCACATGCCGCAACGCATGCAGCCTACCAGTTGGTCGTCCAGTTCCTTGAACAGTAACGCGAGTTTGTGAATATCGGCCATAGTCGTTCTCCTAACCCTTGGAACCGGGGACGATGATCTTGCCGGGATTGAGGATGCCCTTGACAACAAAAACACACTTCATGCGGCGGGAGTATTCCAGAGTGGCCTTGGTGGTCTCCTGCTCCAGATACTTGGACTTGGCCATGCCGATGCCGTGCTCGCCGGACAGGGTTCCACCCATGGCCAGAGCGCGGTCGAATATCTCGTCGATGGCCTTTTCCACGCGCTCCCATTCCTTCTTGTCACGCTTGTCCGTCAGGATGGTGGGGTGCAGATTGCCGTCGCCCGCGTGGCCAAAGGTGCCGATGGTCAGGTCGTACTTGGTGCTGATCTGGTCCAGGGCCTCGATCATGGCTGGGATTTTGGAACGCGGCACGGTGGCGTCCTCAAGCACGCAGGTGGGCTTGAGCTTGGCCAGAGCGGGCAGCGCGTCGCGGCGGGCCTGCCAGACGGCGTCGCGCTCGGCGGCGTCCTTGGCCACCTTCAGCTCGGTGGCGCCGTTCTTCTTGCAGATTTCCTCCACCTTGGCGGCTTCCTCGGCAACCTGCGCCGGGTGGCCGTCCACCTCGATGAGCAGCAGTGCGGCGGCATCCACAGGCAGCCCTGCCCCGCGGAAGTTCTCCACGGTGCGGATGGTGAAGTTGTCCATCATCTCAAGGGTGGCGGGCACGATCTTGTTGGCGATGATGGCGGCCACGGTTTCGGAAGCGGCCTTCATGGACGGGAAGATGGCCATCATGGACTTGGCGGACTGAACCGGCGGGATGAGCTTGAGGATGATCTTGTCGAATACGCCGAGGGTTCCCTCGGAGGCGACCATCAGCCCGGCCAGGTTGTAGCCGGTGACGCATTTGACGGTGCGGGAGCCGGACTTGATCATCTGGCCGTTGACGTCCCAGAAATCCACGCCCATGACGTAGTCCTTGGTCACGCCGTACTTGAGGCCGCGCAGGCCGCCCGCGTTCTCGGCCACGTTGCCGCCCAGGGTGGATACGGTCTGGGAGCCCGGATCGGGCGGATAGAAGAGGCCGCGCTTGGCCACCTCGGCCGCAAACTTGGCCGTGACCACGCCGGGTTCGACCACGGCGTACATGTCCTCCTCATTGATCTCGAGGATTCTGTTGAGGCCGTTGGTCAGCACCACGATGCCGCCGGGATGCGGGATAGTGCCGCCGGAAAGATTGGTGCCTGCACCGCGCACGGTCATGGGCAGGCCGTTCTCGTTGCACAGTGCGGTGGTCTTGCCGAGCTGCTCGCTGCTT
>CAMYLL010000210.1 GCA_947259235.1 uncultured Pseudodesulfovibrio sp.
AAGGTCGAAGCCTCGGGAACATACAACGCCAAGGGCGACGTCATTCAGGCTGTCACCGGAGACCTTGGAGATGCGTAGCAAAGCCGCCCAATGCGGCGCTCAAATGAAGTAGGCCGGGCGATCAGTCGCCCGGCCTACTTCATTTTGATACTCTGGCGAATGGCCCCGCCTGCCCAGTCCTAATCCATGGACGCCGAGACGCCAGCATCGGCAAAAGTGGCCATCTTCGTATACATGTCCGCCGCACTCCTGACGAGATACATGGCGCAGGCCGCGCCCGTGCCCTCGCCCAGCCTGAACCCGAGATTCATCAGCGGGGAAAGCCCCATGGCCGCGACGGCCTTGGCATGTCCCGGCTCGGCAGTCCGGGTCCGCGAAGGTCTGATCGTCGCAGTTGTCCGTCACGTCCGGGATACTCGGCCACCGTGGGACATATCTTCCAGGCCGCGGCATAGGCGGCGGTGGAGATGAAACCGTCCACGCACACGAGCTGGCGATTCTTGGCTCCGCCCAGGACCAGCCCGGCCAGGGTCGCTATCTCCAGCCCGCCCAGAGCCGCGAGGATGGCCACCGGGTCGCCGGAGTCCACCGCCCCGGCATTGACGGCCAGCCCCCGGCGGATGACGTCGACCTTCCTGACCACCGCCTCCTTGTCCAGCCCGGTTCCCGGTCCTGTAACGTCTGCGGGGTCCAGGCCGAGATAGGCGCAGTACAGGGCCGTTGAGGGCGTGGTGTTGGAGATGCCCATGTCGCCCGTGCCGAGCACCCGGACCCCGTCGGCCAGGGCGCGATCGGCCAGGGAGACGCCCAGCATGAGCGCCTTGAGGCACTGCTCCTCGGTCATGGCCGGTCCCTTGGCCAGGTTGGCCGTACCCGGCGCGATCTTCTCCTGAATCAGGTTGGGATGCTCATCGTACCCGCCGCCGCAGGACCCGGCGTCCACCACGTAAAGCTGGGCATCGGCCGTGGCGGCCAGGACATTGATCCCCGCGCCGCCGTTGAGGAAATTGAGAATCATCTGACGGGTGACTTCCTGGGGAAACAGGCTCACGCCCTCGTCATTGACGCCATGATCACCGGCCACGGTGTATATCCGCATGGGATCGGCCTGGGGCCACTGGCCTTCCTGGATGAGAAACAACTGCAAGGCCAGCTCCTCAAGCCTGCCGAGGCTGCCCTTGGGCTTGGTCAGGTTGTCGAGATGGGCCTGGCCACGGGCGGTCAGGGAGCGGTCCAACGGGCAAATGGCGTCCAATGTCGCCTTGAGTTCACTGCGCATACTATCCTCGCTTGAATCGGTTTCGTGAGTGTCCCGGTGGGATACACCCTCGCCGCCTCCCTGTAAACGCTCCGCTTTGGCTGTTGAAGCACGAAACTAACCGTGATATCCATCAATCGATCAGTATCGCTGGAAAAACCATCCAATCCCGGGACGACATGACCAAAGAACTCTGCATCGTGCACTCCAACTGCCAGGGCGACCCGCTCATCGAGCGGCTCATGACCAGCCCGGAGTTCGCCGCCCGCTATCACTGCACCCTGTACACGAACTACATCCGCGAGGACGTGCCCCGGGAGGAACTGGGACGATGCGCCCTGTTTCTGTATCAATACCTCGGCCCGCAATGGGGCGAGCTGGCCTCCGACCAGCTCATGGAAGCGTTACCGGACTCCGCAGCCAGCCTGTGCGTGCCGAACATGTTCTTCAATGGATACTGGCCCATGTGGAGCGGCCAGCCGGGCTTCGACTACCGTTGCGAGCACCTCGACGAGTTCATCGCCCTGGGCCTGCCGCCCGAGGAAACAGTGCTCCTTTTCATGCGCTCGGATGTGGCCGCACGATACGACCTGCTCGACATGGTCAGCCAGTCCCTGCGCCGCGAAAGGGAGCGCGAAAGCCACACGCCCGTCAAATACGTAGACCTCATCCGCGACAACTACCGCGAGACCCGGCTCTTCAACACCATTAACCACCCGGGCCGGATGCTCATGGACCACGCCGCCCGGGGCGTGCTGGCCCACCTCGGCATGGCCGGGCCGGACGAGGACGCCCTGGCTTGCCTGAGCGCGCCACTTGACGACTTCGAGCTGCCCATCAACCCCAAGATAGGCGCGTTCTTCGGCTGGGAGTTCGCCGCGCCGCAGACCACGTACAAAGTCTACGGCAGACAGCTGAGCTATGCCCGCTACATCGCCAACTACGTCATGGCCGCAAAGTCCGGCGTGACCGACTTCATCGGCTACCTCCAGGGGGATCATGTCACCCTCTAGGACAATCGCCTGGGTCGGCGGCCGCTATTTCCGCGACCGCTTCAGCGAGATGGGACACACCGTCATTCCCATTCCCCTGGACGGTCCGACGGCACTCTCCTGGGATGACCTGGTCGAGCGCGCCGGATGCGTGCCCGACACGGTGGTCTATGCCGACATCAGCGTGCCGCCGCCCCTGCTCGGGGTGGAGCGGTTCCCCTGCCTGACCGTCTTCTACGCCGTGGACTCCCACATCCACAGCTGGTATCCCCTGTACGCCCAGGGATTCGATCTGGCCGCGGTAAGCCTGCGCGACCACCTGCCCCGGTTTCGCCAGCGGCTGCGCGACCGGCAGGTGATCTGGCTCCCGCCCTTTCCCATCCATGACGAGCGCCCCCCGGCCACACCAGTACCCAAGGAATGGGACCTGCTCTTCGCGGGCACGGTGGACCCGGAGACGACCCCGGAGCGGCACGTCCAGCTCAGGGAGATCAAGGCGCGCTTCCCCGGCCTCGTCGTGCGCCAGGGCAACTTCGCCGAACTTTTCCCCCGCGCCCGGGTGGTCCTCAACATCGCCGAGCGGGGCGACCTGAATTTCCGCGTCTTCGAGGCGCTGGCCTGCGGCGCGTGCCTGCTCACCCCGGAGGTGGGCCACGGCCAGTCGCAGCTCTTCACCGACGGCGAGCACCTGGCCACCTATCCCCGCGGCGACATGGACCGACTGGTGGCCACGGCCTGCGAGCTGTTGGACGACGACAGGAAGCGCGAGGCCATGGGCAGGGCCGGATGCGCCGAGATCGACGCCCGACACCGCGCCGAGCACCGCGCCGCCGCCCTGGCCGAAGCCATGGACCGGCTGCCCCCCGACACGGTGGACGACCGGTTGACCCGCGCCGCCGCCATCAGGGCCAAATACCTCCGGGTCGTCTACCTGCACTGGGCCGAGGCCGTGGACAACCCGGTCCTGCGTGCCAAATACCTGACCGCAGGCTCCGGCGCATAGCGCTCCTTTTCCGCTCCCCCCGGGGCCACACGCCCCCTTCAGAAAATCCTTCCGCCGTCCGATAAGTATACTGACAACACACGCCACGGAGGGCGACGCATGTATATTCACCCGGACTATCCCCTGTCGGGCGACCCCGGACCGGGCATGACCCCGGACCCCATCACGGGCCTGTACCCGGACGGCACGACGCCCTTTGCATCCCAGCGCCACGACGCAGCGCGCACAGCCGAATCGCCGGACCCTGCCCGGCCGTCCGGCGACGTGGTCACCTTCTCCGACGAGGCGGTCCGCGCCTTCAGGGAGAACGCCATCGAGCCGATCAAGAACGGCACATTCACCCTCAAGGGACTGGAGAGCCGCATCAACACGGTGCGGGCCGAGATAGTCCAGGTCTGGAACTCCGCCCTGCCCGACGATGAAAAGTACCGCCAGATCAGCGCCCGCGAAAACGAGATTTCCCTGCTCCAGGCAGGACAGTTCGCCTTTGCCAGAGCGGGCTTCTCCATGACGGCATAAAGCCCGCGCCGCACAGGGACCGCCATCAGCATGTCCATGAAAAAAGGCCGCCCGGGTTCCAAGGCGTTTTCCATAACTATTGAAATCAAAGGCGGAAACCGCCGTCGGCGGATTTGTCAGGTGATGTCGCCTCCGGCGGCCAAAGGGTTGTAACCCTTTGGAATCCCGCTTTTGCCTTTGGCGAAAGCTGTATTTGAATGGGGGCCTGCCGTCGACCGTACCAACCCGGAAAGATATCTCACCATGCAGGAAGCCCCGAAACCGTTATGGTTCGGGGCTCCTTGCGTGTTTATCACCAGTTATGAAAAGCGTCTTTGCCGCGCGCCTACCTGAACCTGGGCGGTCCCAGGACGATCATCTCGGCAATGGTATGGTCCACCTTGGGCAGTTGGCGCAGGTTCTTGCCCACGAACTGCATCTCAAGGGCGACGAGGTCCTTGTAGAGCGGCGTCCGGTCCACCACCGGAACCGCCGCGCCGTCCGCCTCCAGGGCGGTGGTCAGCTCCTGGCAGCGGTAGCAGCCCGGAAACTCCACCCGGCGGCCGTCGGGCCGGACCAGGACGTTGGGCACGCCGTGCATGCGGCAGATCATCAGCCGGTGCTGGTACAGGCCGCAGATGCCCTGCTTCTGATCCGAGAGGTTGAGGGGGCACATGATGTGCGGCCGCTCGCCCCGGCTCAGGGCGGCCTGGGCCTGGGCCACGTAGTCGCTGGCCTTGTCCCTGATCTCTTCGAGCCGCTGCGGGGGCAGGGCGTTGAGCCCCTCCCACATGTAGGCCCACTCCACGTAGGTGTGGTGCTGGAAGAAGCTGAGGCAGCAGTTGTCCGCGCAGCCGTCGCAGGTCAGGCCGATGGCCTCCGCGCTTGTGGCGTACTGGGAGACCATGGCGTCATAGATGGCGGCCAGCTTGCGGAACGCGCCCTTGGGAGTCAGTTTTTTCATGCAAAATCTATGTGTTCGAGGATTGAATCAACGCACGCCTCGGGCGTGTGACAGTCCGTGCGGACCACGATGTCGGCCGCGGCACGGTACAGCGGCTGCCGCTGGTTGTAAAGGTCGCTCAGGGACTTGCCCGGGGGAATGGCCAGCCCACGGTTGCCGCCGTCGCCCACCCGGTCCAGAAAGGTCTGCTCGTCTATGTCGAGCAGGACCACCGGCCCCAGCTCCTTGAGCCGGTTCATGGCGGACTGGCTGTAGATGACGCTGCCGCCGGTGGAAACCACGGTCCGCGTCAGGCCCAACTGGCTGACCAGATGGCCCTCGATGCGCAGGAACTCGTCCAGGCCGTACAGGTCCATGATGCGTTGCAGGGACAGGCCGTAGTAGGCCTCCATGTGCTGGTCCGTGTCGAGCTGGCCCCAGCCGAGGCGCACGGCCAGGGCGCGGCCCAGGGTGGACTTGCCCGCCCCGGCCATGCCCACCAGGGTGATGCACGGCACGGGCTCGGCGTCCCGCTCGATGAAAGGGAAACTCATGGGCGGCTCAGCTCCTCACGAGGCAGACGCGGTCCTCGTCGTCACGCTCAGTCACCAGGACGTTGACGTGCTCGTCGCCCAGGGTGTCGAGCTTCTTGCCCACATAGTC
>CAMYLL010000211.1 GCA_947259235.1 uncultured Pseudodesulfovibrio sp.
TCATGAGACGCTTGAGCGGATCAAAGCGTCCCTTCCCGACGTGCCTGTCATCATGCTGACCGGTCATGGCGATTCGCCCGGCGCGAACAAGGCCTTCAAGACCGGTGCGTTCGCTTACCTTGCCAAGCCCTGCGACATCGATCTGCTGGCAGGCAAGATTCAGGACGCTTTCGCCTACGCAGACAAGAAGCCTTACCAGGAAAAATCGGCCCGGGATATCATGATCCCGCTGGACGACTACACGCAGATCTCAGCCGACAGCACCGTCAGCGATGCCATAGCCGCACTCGAAAAGGCCATGCGCGAGCTGCTGGCCACGGACAGACTCATGGACACCGGCCATCGCTCCGTGCTGGTCACCGACGGCCGCGGCAACGTAGCCGGAATCCTGAGCCCGCTCGATCTGGTCAACGCCATCCGGCCGGACTACCTGTCCGCGCCCAAACCGTCCATGGCCGATTCTCTTCAGTACTCGACCATGTTTTGGCAGGGACTTTTCACATCTCGCGTCAAGGAAGTCATGCGGAAAAAGGTCAGCGACCTGATGACCGAGTCCGTTCCCGTCATCGATGCCGACGCTAACCTCATGGAGGCGGCCAACGAGATGGTGACCAAGCCCGCGCGGCGCATGGTCGTCCAGAAAGGCGGCAAGGACATTGGCATCATCAGGGAGCAGGAGCTCTTCTACGAGATAGCACGGATCATTTCCGCGAGCTGAATCAAACTGAAGTTCAACGCATAGAGGTGAAATATGGCTCAAGAGAAAAAGAAAGCAACCGGTTACGACAAGTTCGTAAACTGGAAGCTGCTTATCATACCGGTAATCCTGTTTACCCTGGTTCTGCTTCTCCCGACTCCGGAAGGGATGAAGAAGGTCGGCATGCAGTATTCGGTCGGCCCCAAGGTTGTCACGAACTACATCAGCCAGCAGCTCTTTGACAAGAAAAGCTCTGACGTTGACCAGTGGCAGATCCTGGCCGCCAAGATGATGGAACAGAACATGCGCATGGGCGCCCTGAGCAAGGCGCGCTTCCTCAAGCGCGATGCGAAGTGGGCAAAGAAGTACAAGATTCCCGTTGACGGATCAAACTTCAAGAAGGCTCATACCTACGTCAAGGACAACGTCTCCGACGAAGAATACATGCGTATTATGAAGGGGGCCTACAGCCTGCGGGTCAAGGACCTGGCCTACACGGACCTCTCTGATTCGGACAAGAAGAATGCTGACGATGGAGCATGGAAGATCAAGGTCGCCATCGCCATGGTCATCTTCGTTGTCTTCTGCTTCATGACCGAGTGCATGCCGTTGCCGGGCGTCGCCTTCTGCATCGGCCTGATCCTCGTGTTCACGGGCGTCGTCTCGCGCAGCGAAGTCGCCGGCCTCTACTGGGATGACGCGTGCTGGTTTATCATGGGTTCGCTCATGTTCGCCGCCGCATTCGTCAAGACCGGTGTGGACAAGCGCATGTGTCTGCTCATGTTCAAGAAGCTGGCAGTGCCCAACGTCCGTTGGATCACGCTCATCTTCTTCGTTGTCATCTCCCCCCTGGCGGCGTTCATCTCCGACCACGCCCTGGCCGCCATGTTCCTGCCCATCGGCATGCTGCTCTACCAGAACAGCCTGACCGACGAAGTCCCCGAGGACAAGGAACTGGCCAAGATGCTGATGATCACCATCGCCATGGCCTGTAACATCGGCGGACCGGGCGCCCCCTCCGGCGGCGCGCGCAACGTCATCATGATGACTTACCTGGCCGACATGTTCGGCATGGACATCGGCTACGCGCAGTGGATCATGTTCTGTATGCCGTTCGTCCTGATCATGATTCCCATCACCTGGATCGTGACCAACATGCTGTTCAAGCCCAAGATCGTCTCCCTGGCCCCGGCCATGCGCCACCTTGAGGGTGAGATCGTGAAGATGGGCAAGTGGAACAAGCACCAGATCTGGGCAATGGTCATCTTTGTCTTCATGGTCTTCGGCTGGTTTACCGAGAAGGAATTCTACAACCTGGGCATCTATCCCATCCGTCTCGGCATCGGCGTCATCGCGGTTGCCGGTGCGGTGGCCTACCTCCTGGCCGGTGTCGTCAACTGGCGTGACTACCAGGAGAAGGTCGACTGGGGCGTAGTCTGGCTGTACGCGGGTGCGATCATCTTCGGCCGTACCCTGGACAAGACCGGCGCCGCCTACTGGCTGGCCCAGTCCGTCATCGACATGCTCGCTCCGCTGGGCATGGACAAGGGCATCCCGCTGATGCTCACCTCCAACGGCCTTACCGCCGTCCTGACCAACCTGATGGCCGACGGCCCGGCAGCCGCTGCGGTCGGCCCCATCACCCTGAATATGGCCAGCATCGTCCACCCCGGCACCACGTTCCTGCCGTTCATGGCGATGGCGACGGCAGTCGCATCCTCGTTCGCGTACTGCCTCATCATCGGTACTCCGCCCAACGCCATCGTGTATGCGTCCGGATACCTGGAGCCCAAGGATTACCTCAGAGTAGGTGTCCCAATGTGGTTTATTGCCAACATCATGATCGTCCTGCTCACGGCAGTGTACTGGACGGGCATCGGATTCGGCAGTCTACCATCATTCTAGCGACGAGAACCTGGCCTTAAAAAACCCCGGCGGCCCGCCCCCCAAAGACGGGCCGCCGGGCAAACAAAGGAAATGAAATGGAAGACAAGGAAAACACCAAACAGGCTTTTGTGCACGAGAACGGTGCAACGTATTTTTCAAAGCAAACCGAAAGAAAGATCTTTTTCGTCCTCACGCTGGTCATGCTCGGGTGGGGCATCGTGGAAGGGATGAAGAAATACCTTGGCTAGGAGGCCGTCATGGACGTCGCATGCGTGAACAACGAGAGAATGGGCATCAAGGAATACCTGGAGACGCTCATGGCCATCATCCGCTCCCCGGCGAAGTTCTTTACTTCGCTTGCCGAGGAGACGGGATCGAGGAAGGCCCTGTTCTTCCTCATGATCTCGGGCATTTTTTACTGCTCCGTGAGCATGACGTACTTCTTCGAAAATTCTCTTTCCATGGGCGTCATCATGATGGTCAATGCCGTGGTCATGCCCGCCCTGGGGGCCGCGTTCTCCTTCATCCTGCTGGGCATGACAACGCATACCAAGATTCCCTTCGGCAGGGTGTTCAACGTGTACGCCTACGCCAGCGGCGGGATCATGGTCATCTCCTGGATACCCGGCCTGGCCATCGTGCTCGAACCGGTACGCGCGGTACTGGTCGGCATCGGCCTGGTCAAGGCGTGCGGGCTCGGATGGGTTCGGGCCTCGCTGGTGGTGGTCCTCACTGCCGTGATGCTGCTTCTCTTCTTCTGGACCCTGGCTCCCGTGGTGGTGCAGCTGAAGGGGCTATTCTTCTGACAATGGATTGTAACATTTCATAGAGCGCAAGGACACGGCACACCCCATGCGCCCGCACCACCCGATCAGGTCGGGGCCGCCCCCCGGCCCCGACCTCCGGGAGGGCGGGAGACAGGAGAGATGGAAGTGGAAAAGATCCGACTGTTGCTCGTTGACGACGAGAGCGATTTTCTCACCGCATACACACGCCGGTTTGCCCGGCGCAACGTTGACGTCACCTGCGTGGGCAGCGGTCGCGAGGCTCTGGACGCCGTCCGTCTGAGCCGCTTCGACGCCGTGGTGCTTGATGTCATGATGCCCGGCATGAGCGGCATTGAGACCCTGCGGCAGATCAAGAAGCTGGAGCCGGACCTGCCCGTGATCATCCTGACGGGGCATGCCAACTCCGAGGCGCTGGTGCAGGGCCTTTCCGGCGGCGCTTTCGACTACATGCTCAAGCCGGTTGGCACGGACGAACTCTATTTCAAGGTTCTCGACGCGGTGAGAGCGCGTCGGTTCGACGCGAACTGACATCGCGGAGGCACTCCATGCACGCTCTTTTCGACGCCATATCCCGGGTCATCCGCAAGCCTGCGGACGGGCGCGACCCTGCGTCCGAGCGATTCCTCGCGCGGTGTGAAAACTTCCGCCTGCTGCTGGCCGCTAACAACAAGGCCCTTGAGACCATGGCCGGGATGACCGAGGACTCCCGCTCCGGGCGTGTCTTCGGCATGGCTCATGTTCGTGCCCAGAGCCTCAAGACCGCGGCCGCGGTGCGTCAGATGATCGAACGGCTGTGCCGCATGAACCCCGGGACCTATGACGGCCTCAAGGACTCCTTCAATAGGATAGTCCTTGATATCGAGGCGGTCATGAGCGAGGGCGAGCAGCCCCAGGCTGGGCCGCTGGTGCTGCCCATGGAGTCGATCCGCGTGGCCCATATCGCGGAGACCGGATCGAAGATGGCCATGCTCGGCGAGATTCGCAACGAGCTGGGGCTTGTCGTGCCGGACGGCTTCTCCATCACCGCGTCGGCCTTCCGACGGTTCATGGAGGGGTCGGGCTTGGATGATGAGATTAACCGGCTCATTCAGATAACCGAGGGAAACGATCTCCAAGAGTTGCGTTCTCTTGAGAAGAGCATTCGCCATGCCGTCAGCATGGCCGCCATGCCGTTGGAGCTGGAGCAGGCCGTGGAGGACGCATGCGGCCGTCTGGGGGGCAACAGGCGGGCCGTCCGGCTGGCCGTTCGCAGCAGCGCTCTCGGCGAGGATTCCAGCGAAGCGAGTTTTGCGGGGCAGTTCCTCTCCGTGCTGGGCGTCACGCCGGACGGCGTGCTTGAAGCCTATCGCAACGTGGTGACGAGCATGTACTCGGCCACGGCCATGACCTATCGCCTGACCCGCGGCATGCGCGAGGACGGGGTGGTCATGTGCGTTGGCTGCATGGAGATGGTGGATGCCAGGGCCGGGGGCGTGGTCTACACCCGCGACCCGTTGGTCCGGCATGCGGACGCCATGATCCTGAGCGCCGTCCCCGGACTGCCCAGCGAGATAGTGGACGGCAGCGCCTCGGCGGACACATGGATCATCGACCGCGAGACTCTGACCGTGCGCGAGACGGTCATCGGCGAAAAGGACTGGCGCTCGGAGCTGGCGCCCGGCGGCGGCATCCGGCGACGCAAGATTCGCGAGGAGCAGCGGTCCGATCCGTCCGTCAATGCCGATGTCATCCGGGCCGTGGCGTCCGCGGCCTTGCGTATCGAGGCCCATTTCGGCCAGGCCCAGGACATCGAATGGGCCATTGGAAAGGACGAAACCCTCTACATCCTTCAATGCCGGCCGCTTTCCCTGTGTGATACGGGCGCGTGCAGGAATGGCGTGCCAGACGAGGGCGCGCCAGACAAGGACGCGCCCGACGAGGACGCGCCCTTTGCCCTGCTTTCCGGGTGCACACCGTCCAGCCCCGGCGTGGCCAG
>CAMYLL010000212.1 GCA_947259235.1 uncultured Pseudodesulfovibrio sp.
CGTAGCCGGGGTAGGTGACCATGAGGGTCGAATCCTCCAGAAAGGACTGCACCACCTCTGCAGGCGGTATCTGGCCTTCATGGATCATTTTCACCAGCGACTTGAAGCTGTACTTCATGCACTTCTTCAGGCTCTTGTATTTGGGCCTGCCCGACTCGTCGGTCTCGAGAGCGGCCTCTTCCTCGCACAGATCCGTCTTGATTTTGGCCTTGATGCTTATCTGGTCGAACTCGTTCTTTATGGCGATCTTGATTTTGTGAAAATTATCGACGCAGGCCAATTCGTCCTTTCCGCCGTTTTCCACGGCATCGGCCAGGTCGCGCAGGAACGCGGCCAGTTCTTTGCGGTCCGCCTGCCTTTGAATCTTACTGTTGTTTCCCACATGCTCCTCCGTTGTATATGTAAGTACAAACATATAGCCTGATAAAATCGCAAGACTCAATGGGCGTCGGTCAAATGTCACAATTCGTCACATACCCGATTCGATTGGTTCATCATGCGGCGCACCGTTAACTCGTGTTGGGAGAAAATGGATGGAGGTACGTTAGCTGTTGGCGCCCGCCGTGTAAGGGTGCTGTTTTTAAGGAGATGTGCGCCATGTGTCCGCATTTTCCTCGATGACACACGAGAGCAATGACAGTCCGTGCCTTATGCACATCATTCGACAGGGAGGTTCGACCAGGCTTTTCTACGAACACACAACGTAAGATTGGAGGCCGTACCAATCACTATAGCATCAAAGCTATCCCCCTTGCTGAAGCCGGGTCAAAGTGGTAGGTCAATGAACAGATACGAAGGACACGCCAAGAAAGATTAAGACTATAAAATCATAATGTTGCCGCATAGCCGAAGAAACAGAACTGCCGAGTCTTCTCTTCGGCACCATTAAAATTTCCCCCTTACCTCACTTAAGTTGACAACATTTGTGAATAGCACTGTAACTGTTGAAAAATTATCATATTTTTGAATCGATGTGTGTGAAAAAATGTGTGATTTTCATTCCGAAATCACCGTATGACCTCGAAGAACACCAGCTATCACCCAAAAGTAACCCCCTGCCATGTTTGAAAAACAAGGCAAGGGGCGGCTTTTCAGTAACGTGGTGGGTACTTTTGCTCCTCCCCCCGGCCCCGAATGGCGTAATGCCCTCGGTGGTCTATTCGACCACGGTGGCCTTGGTGATGAACACGGGCTCGACCGGTACGTCATCGTGGAAGCCGCTGCGGCCGGTGGCCACACCCTTGATCTTGTCGACCACATCGGTCCCCTCGACCACCTTGCCGAAAACGGCGTAGCCCCAGCCCTGGGGATTCTTGCCGGAGTGGTTGAGAAATCCGTTATCCTTGACGTTGATAAAGAACTGGGAGGACGCCGAGTGCGGGTCCATGGTCCGGGCCATGGCCAGGGTATAGCACTCGTTCTTGAGGCCGTTGTCCGCCTCGTTTTCGATGGGAGCGCGCGTCTCCTTTTCCTTCATGTCCTTGTCCATGCCGCCGCCCTGGACCATGAATCCGTTGATGACGCGGTGGAAGATAAGCCCGTCGTAGAATCCGTCCTCGACATACTGCTGGAAATTGGCAGCGCTCTTGGGCGCCTTGTCGAAGTCGAGCTCGATGACGATATCACCCATGCTGGTTTCCATTTTGATCATGTGAATACTCCTTATATGCCCGGCTCAGGCCCGGCGTGATTGCATTGACAGACCGAGACCGGCCCGTCCTGTTGTCATGGAACTGATGGCACGCGTGTCCGTCAGGTCCTTGCCGCCCCCCTCTACCAAAGGTCCGGGCCGGAGGCAAACGGCGTATACCGTGCACCCCCGAAGAGCCCGGCCATTACTCGGCCGCCGTTCCCGCAGGCGGCTGCGCAGGGTCGTTGGGTGGGGCGCTCACGGAACCGCCAGCCTGACTGGACGGCTGTTCGTCGGCCTGGTCCGGCGGGGTCGCGCCCGGCGGCTGGCCTTCCGAGGCCGGATCTTCCTGCGCCGCGTCACGGATCGCGGGAACCCCAGCCGTGGCATTGTCAGCCACGATCGCTGCGTCGTCCCCTGCCCTGATCTCAAGCCCAGCCAAAGGATTGGCCTCGGGAGCAACGGTCTCGGGCGTGGCGGACAAGGGGGACCCCAGTTTCATGATGTTTTTCTCCATCACCAGGTCCACCTGGGGGGCAACTATCTTCGACTGGGCCGATGCGTAAGGATTCATCGGCTGAAAGTCCACAGGGGCGGGCTTGTCCACGAACGCGGTGACAAGATATGCCAGAGCCATCCCCGCGAGGACCGGCTTGAGCAGCCGCGATATGGTCGAGCCCCCGATCACGCCCTAGCCCCGTATGGCCGCGGCCACAGCTTCCTGATCCTTCTCGCTCAAGTACGGATGCATCGGCAGGCTGAAGATGCGCGCACCGATCTCTTCGCAAACGGGGAAATCGCCCGTTTCGTATTTGAGGTCGGCGAACGCCTTCTGCAGGTGCAGGGGCTTCGGGTAGTAGATGGCGGTCGGGATGTCGGCGGCCTTGAGCTGCCCCATGAGCTGATCCCTGTGGGCCGCGTCCTCTGCCAGAACGGAATACTGGGCCCAGACCGACGTGTTGCCCTCGGCCACCGTGGGAGTCGTCAGCCCCTTGATGTCTGCCAGCAGGGAGGCGTAGCGGTCGGCCACCGCCTGTCGTTTCGCGACCTCGTCGGGAAAAATGGCAAACTTGGCGAGCAGCACGGCGGCCTGGATGGAGTCCAACCGCCCGTTGATGCCGAGGCGGACGTTCTCGTACTTGTCTTCGCCCATGCCGTGGACCCGGATGGAGACAAGGAGCTTGTGCATCTCGTCGTTATGGGCAAACACCATGCCGCCGTCGCCATAGCACCCCAGCGGCTTGGCCGGGAAAAACGACGTGCAGGCAACGTCGCCCAGGGAGCAGACAGGCTTGCCCTTATAGGTAGCGCCAAAGGACTGGGCCGCATCCACGATGAGGAACAGCCCATTGTTGTGTGCCAGGGGTTCGATGCGGTCATAGTCCGCGGGCTGCCCGAAAAGGTCCACCGCGATGACGCCCTTGGGGGTCAAGTCCTTGCGGGAATGCTTCACATCGCTGATCTTGCGACGCAGGTCGTCAGGATCAATGTTGAATGTATGGGGGTCAATATCCACGAAAACCGGGGTCGCACCGAGCAGGGCGATGGCCTCGGCGGTGGCCATGAAGGTGAACGGCGTGGTGAACACCGCGTCACCGGGGCCCACCTCGAAGGCCATCAGGGCCATGATCAGGGCATCGGTCCCGGACGCGCAGCCCACCGCATGGCGAACCGCGCAATAGCTGGACAGCCGACTTTCCAGCTCGCCGATCTCCGGGCCCATGATATAGGCGCCGTGCTGAAGAACGTTCTCTATACCGGTCTTGACGGATTCCTCCACCAGGCCGTACTGCGTCTTGAGATCAATGAAAGGTATGCTCATATTCTACTCGCTTTTATTGCTTATTGAACAACTTTATAGACTCGCGCAAAGGGCAGCCTGTCCACCACAAGTTTGAAATACGGAGCGATCTCCGGGTCGTCCGGGTCGCCGGTCAGGAGCCGTGTCATGGTACTTTCCCTGGCTATCCGGTCCAGAATGACGCTCTGCTTGCTGACCATGTTGATATACAGATGCTGGGTTTTGGGCAGCAACTGCGGCGAGAGGGTGTTCATGAAATAGGACTTCCTGTCCACCCCGGACGTATCGAGCAGGGTCATGTCGCTCACCAGCCCGCCGCCGCCCTGGCGGTTCATCACCGCGCCGCGCTGCACGTTGAAGCCAAGCTCGCCCGGGGCAAACACCTTCACCGTCGCCTCGTCGGTCGTTCCAGTCGCCAGATTCCAATTGCCGAAGTATGAAATCCATTTGGCCAACGAAAGATCCTTCCATGTGACAACAACATATTGCGGAGGCGCAGCCGGATAATCCTCTCTGGAGAGTTGCTCGTCAAGAGCCGCGGACATCTCGCTGCGGGGGATTGCGTCCCATACGGAGGCAGGGGACAACCCCGTCATCAGGTATGATTTCACGGGGTGCTGAGCCGAGAAAGCCACCATCCGGTTGGCCTTGTGCGGGGATGGCGTGCTCAGTACAAAGGCCACAGGGTACACCTCGCGCCCGGCATGCTTGCCGCCGTCGGCCATGGTTTCCCGTTCCGCGTAGTATTGGGTGGCATAGCCCCAGTCCCACCAGGTCCAGACCAAGGAATCGGGTTCGCTCGCGTGGCCAAGCTCAATTAATGCTTCTGCATGTTCGCGAGGCACCACAGGCGTGATCGGAATCGTCGAATAGATCGAATGGCAATAGAGGAGGAACCCTGCGCCAAGCAGCGCCTGCACCGCAAAATCAACAGTGGATTTGCGGTCGAACCGGCTGGAAACGATTCCAAAGAGCCAATACAGGCCGACACCGAGCATGACAGCCAGGGCTGCTCCGCCGAACATGGAGAAACGAATTCCAAGGACCACACTCGCCATCTGCAAGGCGACCATCGGCAGCAGAAATACCGCCGCCGGTCGCAGCACAGCGACGACCGCCGTAGCTGCCAGGGCCAACCAGCAAAGCCAGGGAGCAAAGAGCCCGCGCTCCATCACCTCTGCCAGAGGGGCGAGGCGAGCTTCGATGATGCTCTGGAGGATGGACGGGTAGATCGGACCAAAGGCCGCCGACCCATCTTGCACGGCTGGAACTTGCGTGCCCGCTCCCTTGAGATAATCAAAAACCTTGGCAAAGGCATAGTGCGCCGTGTTGCCGATGAGATTCGTGCTCAAAACCACCAGAAAGAGGATAACAAGACAAACCAGCGGCTTATTCAGGACGCTTTTCCTTCCTTCCGCCCTGGAAAACACGACCACACTGGCAGCAGCAAGAAGTGTGGACACGGTGATGATGAAAAATTTGTAGGGAACACCATACTGCCAGGATTGGATCAAGGAAATAGGCCACAACGTTATTGAACTAAAAAACCCGCCCGGCATGGAGGCCAGGATGAAAACAATGAGGCCCTGAAAGGCGGTGGTCCTCCTGTCGGGAAGACCGATGGCAAGGGTCACCATGAACGCAAGACCAATGTAGATTACCGCGATATTTACAATATCAGTGTGCCAGACACAAGCGACGCGTGTGGCGAGACCGAAAGCAAACGCCATCCACAGCTGTACTGTTTTGGATGGTCGTTTCGATTCACCGCTCCCGGACCGCCACCCTTCCCTGATGAGCCCGGACGTCCAAAAGGCCAGCATCCAGGCGATAAACATGGGCATCAGCAGGGTGAACATGTCAGTATCGAAATACCCGAGCCTGGAACGGTAGAAA
>CAMYLL010000213.1 GCA_947259235.1 uncultured Pseudodesulfovibrio sp.
CTTTGCCGCACAAACGGTATTCACTGGTGATGCAAAAGTTGTAAACTATGCTGAAGACCTGTGGCAGGGCTTTATCTGTAATCTCCTTCTCGTCCAACAGGACTTTATTGAGCAAAATCCAAACATTGTCCAGTTGCTTGTCCAAAGAGCTGTGCGTGCAGGGCTGTGGGCGAAATCAAACCCGCAACAGGCAGCAGAAATTGTTTCCCGATACTGGAATCAACCCCTGGAAATTGTAACATACGCTATGACCAAACCGGAAAACCGTATCCTCTACGATCAGTTTATTCCAAAAGCTGAGGAAATGCAGAACATAGCCGATCTCATGGTAAAGTACGGCCTTATTGATCACAATGACATCTCCGGCCTTGTTGACGATCGCTTTGCCAGAAACGTATATGATCATCTCGTAGATTCAAAAGAAACAATCCTCCCGGAACTAACCCGGTAATACTGACAAATCAGAATTGAACAGGAAAAGTCATGGTTAAACAAAGCCCAGGTCCAGGACAGAGAAAATTTCCAAGAGTACCGAAAGAGGTAAGTCTCGCTATTAACCGCCTGGAATATCCCATGTCAAATACACCTGAAGAAACCGCGGTTACTAAAAATATTGCCGAGCAGGGAGTATGTTTCACCTCATCTTCTCCTTATGCGGTAGGTACGGTTCTCAGCATGAAAATTGATCTGCAGGGATGGCAGCTTTTTCTACAAACAGTCCTGTCCATTGTTGATGACGGAACCGACATTAAACCCCTCACTGCCGTTGGCCACGTAGTATGGTCAAAAGAACTGCCTGACAATTCGGGATATGAAATAGGAGTGGAATTTACAGACATTTTTGCAGACGACTATGAAGCCTTCAAGAAATACCTGCATATCATCCAGGAGAGTGTGAGATAAAATTCATGCGATACCGTTCACATGAGCATATGCACAGTTGACACTTTAATATTTGATAAAGAGTACTTGAAAAAAAAACAAGCGTACGGTTAAATACACACCTCACCCAAGAACACCATTGTGGGCGGGTAGCTCAGCTGGATAGAGTGTTGGCCTCCGAAGCCAAAGGCCGTGGGTTCGAATCCCACCTCGCCCACCAAAAAATAAAGAAAATCCGAGGAGTTACAAGCTTCTCGGATTTTTTGTTTTTTCCCAAAATACCCCCTTTTTTGCCCCCTATTGTCCCATGAGTGTCCCAAGAGTGTCCCACGTATCACCACGTGTTACCACGTAGAAACGATGGGTTGTCCCATATGTGTCCCAAGGCGTTGTCCCAAGTGTCCCATGTGTCCCATTGAAGAGCGGTTTCACAAAAAAAAGTTGCGCTGTCCGCAACCACAGAGTATCTTTGAGTATTTTCCGCTGTACGGTTGTACCCGAGAGTAGACTGCCGCACAGGAACCGCCTCGTGGGATGATGCGGAATAGCTGGGCCCTTGTGGTCCTTGGACTTTAGGAACCTTGTGGCCGCCGATTCTTGACGGCCCCTTGCCTGACGCCGGTAGCCCGTTAGGCAAGTGAACGTTTGCGACACACACTTTTTTCACCGACGGCAATCCACCGGAATGCCATCGCCCCCCATCAGGCGCCACCCACGCTAGAGGTGCGCCCGCCCTATATAAATTTCTTAAATATAAAGTAATTACGTTTTTTTTCGAAGCGAAAGCCTCCGTGTTATACCCTTCTGCTTCCCCCTCAGGAAAGCAGTCCATCACTTGATACCCATACCAGCCACCGTATCCACCGTTATCCTATTTCCCTCAAATAAGAATTCATTTGTCTCTGTTTTTTAGCATCCCGCAGGTTGGGTTAGCGAAGCGTAACCCAACACAATGGTGCCGGAATGTTGGGTTACGGCCAAATAACGGCCTACCCCAACCTACATAATGTAGGAGTTACAGCGTACCAGCTTGTTTCCCCTTTATTGAGCTACCGATCAGGATGGTCGCGTTGTCATCCCCGCGACCCTACTGCCGGCTCGCCTCGGAGAGTCGGTTTCTCCAATCGGAGGAAAAACATGAAAAGACAACAAGTGAAACATTTGGTCACGGTGCAGGAAGCAGCAGAGATGACATCGATGTCGATCGGATGGTGGCGCGGCGCCCTTGCCGGCCGCAAGCCGATGCCCCCTGTCCGAATTATTCGTATCGGCCGGGTCGTGAGGCTGCATTATGGAGATTTGGTGGCCTGGATTGATGGCGGAGCCGCACCACCACCCGCACCCCGCCGCCCTGGAAGGCCTACAAAAGCCGAGCAGATGGCCAGGAAACGAGATGCAGCGCGACAGTCCAATGTGGCCGAGGAGCAGCTATGACGACTCGACTCCCACCTCACAACCTGGAGGCCGAGCAATGCGTCCTGGGTTCCATCCTCCTGCAAGATGGCACGCTCGTCAAGGTCATCGAGTTGCTCTCGCCCGACGATTTCTACCGCGACGCCCACCAGGAGATCTATGCCGCCCTTCTGGCTCTGCTCGAAAAGAACGAGCCACAGGATCTCATCACCGTCACCAATCTGCTCAAGGAGCGGAGCAAACTGGAGCGGGCGGGCGGGCCCGCTTATCTCGCGGGGCTCACCGATATCGTGCCGTTCGCCTCCCGCATCATCCATTACGCCCGCATTATTCAAGAGAAGGCGGTCCTTCGCCGCCTCATCCGGACCACCAGCGAAATCACCTCTCGCTGCTACGAGGGTCATGATGATTTCGAAAAGTTGGTGGAGGATACCCGCCGGGTCTGCGATGTCGTTTCGTCACCCGCCGGCCTGCCGGAGAAAGTCGATCTGGCGGCGGCCTTTTCGGGCCCACCGCCAGAGTTGGACTGGGTCTGGCCCGGGTTCCTCGCCGGGACCGTTGGCGTCCTGGTTGCTGCTGGCGGTACGGGCAAGAGCTACTGGGCGCTCCAGGCCGCCATGGCCGTGGCCGACGGCGGAAGAAATAGCGACCTGCTGGGGCTTGCTCCTTCACATGCAGGTCGGGTGATCTACCTGACCGCCGAGGATCCGGAACCGGTGCTCGTCGGACGCGTCCAGGCGCTGGCGCAATTTTTAGCGGCTCAAGCGCGGGATGCTATTGCCGAGCATCTTGTGCTGATGCCACTGGCAGGCCGCCGGCTGGACGTCATCGCTGACAAAGGCCGGTTAGCAGCCTTATGCGCCGGGGCGCGGCTTGTCATCCTTGACACCATCAGCCGGTTCCATACCCTCGCCGAAAACGACAACGGCGACATGGCCAGGCTGGTTGCGGAACTGGAGCATTTGGCCACTGCTACCGGAGCCGCGGTGCTCTATCTCCACCACGTGGACAAGTCTTCGTCCCGCAACGGCGTGGCAGACCAACAGCAGGCAGCCCGTGGGGCATCGGCCCTGGTGGACAACGCCAGATGGGGCGGCTATCTCTGCCGGATGTCGGCGGCCGAGTCAGCGCGGCTTGCCGATGCCGGTCGATCCATCAGCCCTGAGCGGCGAGGCTATTATTTGCGATTCGGCGTGAACAAACAAAATTACGGCATCCTGCCGCCTGAGCGCTGGTATGAGCGCCGGGAGGGCGGTGTGCTGCGGCCAGTGGCGCTGGCCCCGATTGCGGCGAGTCGCAACGCGCCGGTAGTTCCCTTACGCAATAAGACGGGAGGAGACGATGACTGGTGAACGCGTGACACCTACGACTACCGCGACCCCAGCCCGGGTTCGGCTGTTCCAGCCGACCCAACGGCCCCGGGTAACGGCCGGCGAGTGGATCCAGACCTCCTGGGGACGATGCCGAGTGGTGGGCCGGTTGGGCCAGCGGCACGCCGATCTTCTGGAGGCGATGCTCTTCGTCGCCGAGCGCAGCCGTGAGACTGATGATGGAGCGATCGAACTGCTGGTAGACCCGGCCCGGGTGCGTCGCACCATGTCCGACCGTCGGCACTCGCTGGGGAGGATACGTGAGTGGCTGCGCGAACTGCGCTCGGCCACCATCGAGATCGAGTCCCCTCATCTGCCGGCTGAAGAGCGCCTCCTCGGCGGGTTGATCGATCACGTCGAGCCGTCGCCGATGACGCGCCACAATCCCCTTTCCGGCGGCGAGCGCCACCTGTGGCGGGTACGTCTGGGCAAACCCCTGGTGGAGCTGCTGAAGCGGGATCTGCTCCTCTGGTACGATCCAGCGCCGCTCGCCCGGCTGCGGTATGGGATCAGCCAGGCGGTGGCCAGGCACGTACTGACCCACAGCCGGCCTCCGGATAAAGGCTGGAAGCTTGACGGGCTTATCAAGGTTGTCTGTGGTGTCTTGGCTTCACAGGCGATGAGGGATGCCCGCCGGCGCATCCGGAAGGATGAAAATGGGCTGTCAGCGGCAGGAGTCGTCCTCGACGGTGAGAGGGTGAACGTGGCACACCGGCCCGATGGCGTGGCATACCGGCCCGGGAGCGTGGCACACAGGCCCGGCGCGTGGCACAGCGGCCCGATGAGAACAGGTATTTCAGATATATCAGAAGCGGTCCGCCCGCGCACCTGATGACGCGGGCGGACCGCCTGAAGGATCGGAGACGCCATGCGCTGAGTTGATCCAGCGGAAATAAGATATGAAAGTGGTCCAGGGGGGCTTGACAGGCTCCCCGGGCAGGTAGGTCGGCCAGGTCCTTTCATTTTCTCAAGAAAATCTACCAAGAGGAGGTCACATGCGAGGCTCCAGCAAATGGCAGGTCCAGGAAGTCTATAAGGTTTCCGGTATCGACCGGATCGGCCAACCACGTCACGCAGCCAAGGAGGAGGCCTGGGCCGCGGGTTCCAGAACCTCCACCGATGTGGCCCGGAAGACCGGAATTCACTCCTTCCGGACCAAGGAGGCGTATCTCAAGGTCTGGCGGCAGTGTCTCGATCACGCAAAATCCACGTTTCGTGTCGGGGACATCGAAAAGTTGACCGGTGAGCACGTTTCTTCGTTTCTTCGTTCGCGAATCGACGAAGACGTGGGGCGGCAGACCTATGGGCAGGCCGCGAGCGCTCTGGGGAAGCTTGAGGATGCCCTGCGTTCCTATGCCGAAGCTAAAGGGACCGGACTGAGCTACGATTTCCGCTCCGCGATCCGGCAGGTCAGCCCGGAAGCAAAGGGGCTTGCCTCGATGGTTCCCGGCCGCGCCTTCCGAGATCCGGATCGGGTCATCTCTCTCCTCCCCCATCCGGACTTCCGGCTGGCAGCTGCCATTCAGCATGATGCCGGCCTCAGAATGTCGGAGGCGACCCATGTTCGACCCGACCAGCTCAAAGGCGAGGGAAAGATCGAGGTTCGAGGCAAAGGCGGGAAAATCCGAGTGGCCGAGCTCTCACGCGATACCTATCAGCAG
>CAMYLL010000214.1 GCA_947259235.1 uncultured Pseudodesulfovibrio sp.
GCGTGCCGTCGGCAAGGCCACCAACTATACCGCCCCGTCAGGGGCAGAGTGGGGATGCAAGGGGGGTAACCCCCTTGCCCGCCGGAGGCGAAATCACCCGACCTCTCCGCCGCTGGGGGATAATAGGGATAGAGGGGGGGGTGAACCCCTTGCCCGGACGTCCGCTCCGTGCGCATAGGGTTTAGATTAACTCTAGACTACCCGCGCGGGCGCGTGATAATGGCTCAGGGAAGAATAAAACCATTCAAGGGAGCGAAACTTATGAAATTTAACGGGAAATATATGTCGCTGGCGGTAATGGCGAGCCTTGTCACGCTGATGGTCCTTGGCGGATGCATGCGACAGCACGTTGTGTCCTCGCCGCCTGCCCAGCGCCCGGCCCGGGGTGTGGAGCCCGCGCCCGCGCCGACCCCCGCACCGGCAGAGACGGAAGCCAAGTCCGAACCCGTTGTCGAAGGAACCTACGTGGTGGACGCTCCCACGGCGGAAGGCCCTGCCATCGCCGTGCAGGAGGGCGACCTGTCCGAGGAGCGGACCAGGCCGATCACCCCGCAGCCGGTGTTGACTGCACCGAACGCGACGGCGCAGCCCGCCGCGACGCAGACCAGCACCGTGGCGGACGCGAAATATTATGTACAGGTGGGGGCTTTCTCCGACTTGGAGAACGCAAACCAAGCCCTCGCACGCCTCCTCTCGGACGGGTACAAGGGCTCGAAGCTTGACGCAACCAGTGACGGGCTGTTCCGGGTACAAGCCGGAGCATTCGATGACCGCAAGGCCGCCGAAGCCGCCCTGGACAGACTCCGGGCGCAATACCCGAAGGGCTTCGTGCTTAAGACGGATTAAGCTCGGAGCGGAACTTCCTGGACAGCCGGAACACGACCACCTTGCGCGGAGGCAGGGTGATGGTCTGGCTGGTCTGGGGGTTGCGCCCCTTGCGCGCCCGCTTGTCGTAGGCCTCGAACTTGCCGAAGCCGCTGATGAGCAGCGCATGGTCTTTTTTCACAGCCGTCTTCATGATCTCGAGGACGGCTTCCACCAGGTCCTTGATCTCGGCGCGGTTTTTGTCCGTGCGCTCATAGATGTAGTCCACGATGCCGGCTTTGGTGAGGGTACTCATTGATCGCCTCCAAGAATGGGTTTCAAAGCTTATTCAAGCAATCCGGCGATGGTTTTCGCCAGGTTGCTCATCTCATCAGGGTTGGCGTAGCCCGACTGGGGCCACAAGGTCAGTCCGTCGCCGGAATGCCTGGGGATGAGATGAAAATGCACATGATGAACCAACTGGCCCGCGGCCTCGTAGTTGTTCTGCATCAGGTTGAGGCCGTCGGCGGCCGTGGCCTCCATCACCGCCCGGCCCACTCGGGAGAGAACCCGGGTCAATTCGCCGCCCAGCTCCGCAGGAAGGTCCATGAGCGTGGGGTAATGGGCCTTGGGCATCACCAGGGCGTGTCCCGGGTGTACCGGCGCAATGTCCAGAAAGGCGATGCAATGCTCATTCTCGAAGACCCTGGCGCATGGAATGGCCTTGTCCACGATCTTGCAGAATATGCAGTCCGCGTCTTTCGGAATCATTGTCTCCCCTTCCCTGTTTTTGGCCATCTTCCAGTGTTTTCGAGAGCTTCTCGGCAACCGGCACAGACCGGCAGAAACAGGGCCAGTATTAATTCTAGCCGTATTAGTAACCGGGAAATTCAGTTAAATCAAGTCGGTTGACCTGTTTTTCTCGAATATTCCGTATGGAGACCATCCGAGAAAGTCTAGAAATCGTCTTGAAAAACGGGTGTTTGACGGATTTTGGCGTTTCCAGCCGCGATGCTTTTTGTAATATCTTTTAGATATCAGCTAGTTACTATCTGGGGCGTATTCGGGGACGAGACGCCTGAGGATGGCTCGGATGGCCTGGGCATCATAGGCCTCGCCCGCTCTGGAGAGGGCGTCGAGCTCCCGTTGCAGGACCTCGGCGTCAGCCAGGGCAGAGCCGCCCACCACCAAAATCTTCGTGTGCTCGGTGCGGACGATGCCCTCGCCCTCGGTGAGCAGCTCCTCGTAGAGCTTCTCGCCCTCGCGCAGTCCCGTGAAGACGATCTCGACATCCACACCCGGCTCCTTGCCCGAGAGGCGGATCAGGTCGCGGGCCATGTCCGCGATCCTGACGGGCACGCCCATGTCCAGAACGAAAATCTCGCCGCCGGTCCCGGTCTCGCCCATGCTCCCGGCCTGAAGGATAAGCTGTGCCGCCTCGGAGATGCTCATGAAATAGCGCGTCACGTCCGGGTGGGTCACGGTGACCGGCCCGCCCGCCGCTATCTGACGCCGGAAGAGCGGGACCACGGAGCCGCTTGAGCCGACCACGTTGCCAAAGCGCACGGCCATGAACCGCGTGCCCTGGCCCACAAGGGACTGCATCAGCAGTTCCGTCACCCGCTTGGTGGCGCCCATGACATTGGTGGGCCTGACCGCCTTGTCCGTGGAGACCACCACGAACCGCTCCACCCCGGCGGCCACTGCGGCGCGCATCACCGAAAGGGAACCTTCGACGTTGTTGCGCACGGCCTGCCACGGGTTGCGCTCCAGCATGGGCACGTGCTTGTAGGCGGCGGCGTGGAAGACCGTGGACGGCGTATGGCGGGCAAAGGTGCGCTCCATCAGCGGCTGGTCGGCCACGGAGCCGAGCACCGTGCTGTAGTCCGTGAAGCCCAGCCCGTGGTGCAGCTCCATCTGGATCTCGTAGAGATTGTATTCGCTCGAATCCACCAGCACGAGGTGGCGCGGCCGGAAGCGCACGATCTGGCGGCACAGCTCCGAGCCGATGGAACCGCCGCACCCGGTGACGAGCACGGTCTGGCCGGTCAGATATTGCCTGATGCGCTCGGTGTCCAGGCTCACGGGGGAGCGGCCCAGGAGGTCGAGGTAGTCGATGTCGCGCAGGGTCTTGATGTCCACCTTGCCGTCGATGATCTCGGTCAGGGCGGGCAGGATCTTATAGGGGACGCCGGTGTTCTTGCAGATGTCCACGAGGCGGCGCATCTCCTCGCCCGAGGCCTCGGACACGGCGATAAATATCTCGTGCACATCGAATTGTCCCACCACGACGGGCATGGTGGATACGGACCCGAGCACGGGCCTGCCGTGAATGGTCCGCCCCTTGAGCCTCGGGCTATCGTCCAGGAATCCCACCAGATTGTACTGGACCGGGTTGGCCGTCAGCTCCCGGCTGATCTTCTCGGCCGCGCTGTCAGCCCCCACCACAAGGACGTTGCGACGCCCCGATGCGGGGCCGGGCAGAGGCAGCGACCGGGTGTAGTACGCCCGGATCGTGAGCCGCAGGCCGCTGCACAGGACCAGGGTCAGCACCCAGTCGATGACGAATATGGACCGGGGGACACCGACAAAAGAAAAGCGGAAAAGAACGAAGGAAATGAGAATCAGGCTTTGCAGGCCGGTCACGCGCAGCAGCTTCCAGTAGTCGTCGAGGCTGGTGAAACGCCACATGCCCCGATAGAGGCCGAAGACCAGAAACAGGGCGATCTTGAAGACCAGGACGTACTTGAGAAGCCCCTTGAACTGGACGAGATAGGCGGCGGGCACGTCAAAATCGAAGCGAAAGAGATACGCCGCCAGCAGGGCCAGGGTGAAGATGGCCATGTCCGCGATGAGCATGGCGTAGAAATTGAGGTTGCGGACGTTGGGCAGGCTGAGGGTCATGGGGCCGTCCTCCCGCCACTGCCTGCCGCGAGCCGTATGGTCCGGGCCACGCGGGCGAGGTCGTCCTCGGTCATGGCCGTGCCCGAGGGCAGGCACAGGCCGCGACGGAAGATATCCTCGCTCAGCTCGCCGCCGGTGCACGGAACATTTTTGAACACTGGCTGCATGTGCATGGGCTTCCACAAGGGCCGCGACTCGATGTTCTCCGCCTCCAGGGCCAGCCGGATGGCTTCCGGCCCGACGCCCAGGATCGCCTCGTCCACCAGGATCACGGTGAGCCAGCGGTTGCTCCTGCCATAGTCCGGCTCGGGCATGAAGGACACGCCGGGCAGGTCGCCCAGGGCGTCCCGATACCAGTCGAATATCTCCCTGCGCCGGGCCACGAACCCGTCGAGCATCTCAAGCTGGCCCAGGCCGATGGCCGCGGCCACGTTGCTCATGCGGTAGTTGTAGCCGATGGTGGTGTGCTCGTAGTGAGGGGCGGGGTCCCGCGCCTGCTGGGAGAGCCGCCGCGCCTCGGTGATGAACGCCTCGTCATCGCTGGCCAGCAGCCCGCCGCCGCCCGTCGTCATTATCTTGTTGCCGTTGAAGGAGTAGGCCGCGGCCACGCAGCCGTACCCGGCGTGGCGGCCCTTGTATGTCGCGCCCACGGCCTCGGCGGCGTCCACGAACAGAGGGATGGAGTGTGGGGCGCAGACGGCCTGCAGCGCGTCGTAGTCGGCGCACTGGCCGTAGAGGTCCGTGGGGATGACGGCGGCCACGCGGCGGCCCTGGGCGTGGATGGACTCCACCGCCCGGGCCAGCAGGGCCGGGTTCATGGTCCAGGTATCGGCGTCGCTGTCCACAAAGTGGACGTCAGCGCCAAGAAACGCGACCGGGGAAACGGAGCCGATGAACGTCAGGGTCGAGGCCACGACCACGTCGCCGGGGCCGATCCCGAGCAGGCGCAGCCCGAGGTGGATGGCCGCCGTGCCGCTGGACAGCCCCAGGCAGTGCGAAAATCCCGTCAGCCGGGAGAACTCGGCCTCGAATTCCGCCAACTGGGGGCCGAGCGGGGCGATGAAGTTGGACGCGAAGGCCTGCTTCACGAAGTCCAGTTCCGTGCCGCCCATGTGGGGCGGGGAGAGATAGAGTCTTTTGCTGGTCACCATGCCGTCCTGCCCTGTCGACGGGCCGTGCGGGGATGCGGCACGGCCGCAACGCACGAATAAATGTCGTCCACGAGGCGGGACGTTCCCGCCGCGAGGCTGCTCATGTTCTCTGGCGGGCCGGAACGCCGACCACGGACGTCCGGGGGGCCACGTCGCGGATGACCGCCGCGCCCGCGCCCACAATGGCCCACTCTCCGATGTTCACGCCCTGGACAACGCAGGAGCCGATGCCCACGAAACTCCCGTGGCCCACGGTCACGTCGCCCGCCAGGTTCACGCCCGGGGCGATATGAACATGGTCGCCCACGGCACAGTGGTGATCAACGGTGCAGCCGGTGTTGAGGATGGTATTGCGCCCCACCACGCAGCCCGGGTTGACTATGGCCCCGGCGCTGATCATGCAGCCCGGCCCGATGACCGCGTCCCCGGCGATGACGGCCGAGGGATGGATGGC
>CAMYLL010000215.1 GCA_947259235.1 uncultured Pseudodesulfovibrio sp.
GTGATCTCGTAGGCGAACAGGGCGAGGTGCCACCGCTTCCACGACTTCAGGTTGGGAGCCAGGGAAGCGGTCATGAGCAGATGGCGCAGGTTGACCACAAAGGTGGTCGCCACGATGGTCACTGGCGGCATGCCCGCGGCGAACATGGCCACCGCGATGAGCTGCGCCGAGCCCGCGAAGACGATGGTCGACATGAGCACCGTATTGAGAGCCGAGAGCCCCGTCTTGTGGGCCAGCACGCCAAAAGCCGCGCCCACGGGCAGATAGCCCATGACGATGGGAGCAGCCTGCCGCAAGGCCGACAGCCAGTCCGCGCGCCGCGCACCGCCTGTGGTCATGGCATCAGTGGTCATTGTCTCTTTCTCCTTCATGGTCCGTCTTCTTCTCCCGAGTCGCCCTTGCAGTAAAGCCCAAAATCTGCCATCGGTACAGATACAGAAAGTTGGATTTTTATACACAACAGATTCTCTTTCGACACTCTTCAAACCGGCGAGGCGCGCATGGACGGCGGCACGGAACGCGAGACATACCGCTATCAGGAAGTGGAGCGGCATATCATGGACATGGCGGATGCGGGGGCCATCGGCCTGGGCGACAGGCTACCCTCCCTGCGCACCCTCAGCGGCAACCTCGGGGTATCGATCTCCACCGTGAACCAGGCCTACATGGAGCTGGAACGCAAGGGGATCATCGAATCCCGGCCGCGCTCCGGATTCTTCATGCGCCAGCCCTCCGCGCGGCTGCCCAGGACTCAGAGCGCGCCCTCGCACATGGACGCTCCGCGCCCTGTGACCCGCAGCGGGCTCATCCAGACCGTGCTCGAATCCGTGGGCCGGGCCGACGCCGCGCCCCTGGGGGTCGTGGCCCCGGGCGCGCATCTCCTGCCCATCAAGGAGCTGGCCAGGATCACGGCCGCCGTTGTGCGCGACGACCCGGTGCGGGCCATGAGCTACGCTCCGATCCCGGGCGACGCCGAACTCATCCGGCAGATCGCCTTCCGCTCCATGGAGCACGGCATACCGGTGACCCCGGACGACCCGATCATCACTGCGGGGTGCATGGAGGCCCTTTACCTCGCCCTGCGGTCCGTCTGCCGGGCGGGCGACACCGTGCTCATCCAGTCTCCCACGTATTACTGCTTCCTCCAGCTGCTGGAGACCCTGGGCCTGCGCGCGGCGGAGATACCGTCGGACCCCGAGGGCGGCGTCGACCCGGCCGAGCTGGCCCGCGCCCTGCGCACCTATGACATCACGGCCTGCGTCCTGGCCCCGAACTACAACAACCCGGACTCCAGCCTGACCTCGGACAGCGCCAAACGGGAGATCGTCGCCCTGCTCGCCGGACGGGACATCCCGCTGGTGGAGGACGACGTCTCCACGGACCTGCACTTCACCCAAAACCGTCCCGGCACGTTCAAGCAGTTCGACCGCAAGGGACTGATTCTCCTGTGCTCGTCCTTTTCCAAGACCATCGCGCCCGGCTACAGGGTGGGCTGGATGCTGCCGGGCCGGTTCCGGCAGAAGGTGCTGGAAATCAAGGCCACCACCAATGTCTCCACCTCGGCCCCGGCCCAGATGGCCATAGCCGAGTACCTGCGCCAGGGGCGCATGGAGCGCCACCTCAAACGGCTGCGGGGAGCGCTTGAACGACAGATGGACACCATGCAGCTTCACCTCGGCCGACACTTTCCGGCCGGAACCCGCGTCACCCACCCCACGGGTGGCGGGGTGCTCTGGCTCCAGTTGCCCGGCGACGTGGATTCCGTCGAACTGTTCTTCCAGGCCAGGGAGCGCAGCATCGGCATCGCCCCCGGAGCCATTTTCTCAACGGGCGACACGTTCGCCAACTACGTCCGCCTGAGCTGCGGCTCCCCGTGGACGGACGAACTCAGCGACGGTGTGCGGATTCTTGGCGAGATGGCCACGCGCATGATGGAGTCAAACGGCTCCCAACCCCGGCCGACCTCGCTGCGCTGATTCGCAAACGCATATTTGCCCTTTACCCGCACCCCGGCCAGGCGTACTTTCCCCTTCGGCCAGCACAGCCGAAGGACGACCAATGATCAAGCTCCCGCAATCCGATATCGCTTCCGGCTTCATGGCCGCCTTTGCCGCCTTTCTCGCCTGGGGTCTGCTGCCTGTCTACTGGAAGGCGGTCATCGGCGTTCCGCCCCTTGAGATTCTCTGCCACCGCATCCTGTGGTCCCTGGTCTTCATCGCGGCGATACTGACCATCAAAGGACGCTGGCCCGAGACCTTCGCCCCCCTGCGCTCCCCCAGGAACATTCTCATCCTGACCCTGAGCAGCCTGTGCATCGGCCTCAACTGGCTCATCTACATCTGGTCCGTCAACACCGGCCACGTGCTGGCCACAAGCCTGGGCTATTACATCAACCCGCTGGTCAACGTCCTGCTGGGCTTCGTCTTCTTCCGCGAGCGGCTCAACGCCATGCAAACGGCGGCCATTGGCCTCGCCGTCCTGGGCGTGGCAAACTCCATCTTCGGCTACGGAACCATCCCGTGGATATCCCTGGCCCTGGCCGTCTCCTTCGCCTTTTACGGCCTGCTGCGAAAGATCGCTGCCGTGGAATCACTGCCCGGGCTCTTTCTGGAGACCATGGTCCTGGCCCCGGCCGCCCTGTTCTACGTGCTCCGGCTCCAGGCCCTGGGCACGAGCGGATTCCTGGCCGGAGACACGCGCATCGACCTGCTGCTCATCGGCGCGGGCGCGGCCACCGCCCTGCCTCTCATCGGGTTCGCTTACGGCGCCCGGCGGCTGCGGCTGACAACCATCGGCCTGTTGCAATATTTCGCGCCCACTATCGCCTTCCTGCTGGGCGTCTTTGTCTATCGGGAGCCCTTCGGCCCCTCCCATCTGCTCACCTTCGCTTGCATCTGGGCCGGTCTGGCCCTGTATACCTTCGACTCGGTCAGGGCCATGCGGCGGCATCGCCGCGCCGCTGCGGACACCCGTTAACGCACCCCCGCAATCCCTGCGTCCATCCGATTGACGTCGACTTCAACATCGTCTATCGTCGATTAACGATTTTGAGAGCCCGTCTTTCTTTGAACCGCAGCCACGAGTCAACCGGAGCAACCATCGCATGGACATTGAAGAACTGGCCGAGGTATGCAAGGCTCTGGGCCACCCGGCCCGCATCCGCATCCTCCGCCATCTGCTCATGGAGAACCGCTGCCTGTGCGGCGGCATAGTGGAGGTCATGCCTCTGGCCCAATCCACGGTCAGCCAGCATCTCAAGGTGCTCAAGGAGGCCGGGCTTGTCCGGGGCGAAATAGAAGGCCCCAAGACATGCTATTGCGCCGACCATGAAGCCATCGACCGGCTCTTTGCAGGAGTGCGCGAACTGCTGACCATCGACCAAAGCGAGAACGACACATGAACAACGAACGCAAGTCCTCCCCGCCTCCGAAAGGGCTGACGCCCCTAGACCTCAAACCTCTGAACACGTTCGCCCCCGGCGACATCTGCCAACCGCCTTCGGTGGACAGCGACGCCCCCTGCTGAGGCCCCAAGCCCGACCCCCGTGCCGGGGTCAACGAACGCCCGGGATACGCCCTGGAACCCTATGTGGATGGATTTGTCGAAACTGTGGCCGGTCCGGTTCCGCGGGTCTACACCCGTCCTTCGACCAGGGACAGGGTGCAGACGGCCACCGTGCGCATCGGCTACGAGCGCTACGACTACAAGGTCGTGCCCGGCCTCTACTGCGTGGGCGACCCCACACCCGCCTCGCCGGTCATCGTCACGGCCAACTACAAGCTCACCTTCGACGCGGTGCGATTCTCCCTGAACGGGATAGACGCCTGGGTACTGGTGACCGATACGCGAGGCATCAACGTCTGGTGCGCAGCCGGGAAAAACCTCTTTTCCACCGACGAGATCATCTACAGCGCGCGCCGAACCCGCCTGAGCGAGATCGTCAGTCACCGCGAGCTGATCCTGCCCCAACTGGGCGCGACCGGCGTGGCCGCCCACACGGTTCGCCGGGAATGCGGCTTCAAGGTGATATACGGCCCCGTGCGCGCCGCAGACCTGCCCGCCTTCATCAGCTCGGGCAAGACGGCCGACGAGGCCATGCGGACAGTGACCTTCACCTTGCGCGAGCGCGCCGAACTGATTCCCGTGGAGCTTTTCCTCCTGGCCAAGCCCATAGCAGTGGCCGTGGTCGCCGCCTTTCTGCTCTCCGGCATCGGGCCGGACGTTTTCTCCCTTGGCGCGGCGTGGTCACGCGGGCTGGCCGCCGTCTGCGCCACTCTGATGGGCGTCGCAGCGGGCGTCGTGGCCGTGCCCCTGCTCCTCCCGAGGCTCCCATGGCGGCATTTCTCAGCCAAGGGAGCGCTGACGGGCATCACGGCAGGCGCCATCAACGCCCTCGCCTTTTCGCAGGTTCTCGGCCCTGGCGAAGCCCTGGCTCTGGTCCTCTGGGCCACGGCGGTGAGCTCATATCTGGCCATGAACTTCACCGGCTCCACGCCCTTCACCTCGCCCACGGGCGTCGAAACCGAGATGCGCCGGGCCATCCCCATCCAGGCCGGTGCGGGCCTGTGCGCCCTGACAGTCTGGCTGGCCGCCCCGTTCATGGCATAAAGGAGAACAAAAATGAAAGGATACAGATATCTCGACGGCGTCGCCACCCTCCGGCTCGACGCGGAAGCGTGCATCGGCTGCGGCATGTGCGCGGCGGTCTGTCCCCACCGCGTGCTCGTGGTCCGCGAGAGGAAGGCGGAGATCATTGACTTCAACGCCTGCATGGAATGCGGCGCATGCGCAAAGAACTGCCCCGTGGACGCCGTGACCGTCACTCCAGGCGTGGGCTGCGCATCCTATCTGATGGCTGTCTGGCTCTCGAAAATCACCGGAAAAAAGACGGAATCCGCCTGTTGCTGAGCCGCGCCCCTAGCGCGCCACCCGGCTGAACCACGCCTTGAGCAACAGCCGCGCCGCATAGGTGAAGGGCGGACGCAGCAGCCCCTTCGGCCGGGAATCGAACAACCCGTCCAGAACATGCTCCACCGTGGCCGCCCCGCCCAGGAACCCCGCACACCCGGCGCATGAGGTAACGATGGTCCTCCCCTTGGCCTGACCAACACGCACGGAGGTCCAGCGGTCGGCCAAACCGGGCCGGACGAACTTGACCATCCCGCCCTCGCCGCAGCAGAGTGTTCGCCCGCGACGATCCGGCATCTCAACCACCGTGAGCCCGCAACCGCGCACCAGGAAACGCACCGCGTCCTGCGCCTCATGGCCCTCGCGCTGGGAGCAGGGATC